>NZ_JAHREU010000002.1:0-12668 GCF_020883145.1 Microcoleus sp. CAWBG27 | reverse complement strand
AATGCCTAGAGAGGAAAATCAAGTCTCTAGAATTTAGGTTCCTAAATGCTGAGTTTTCAGTCTCGAATTGGAAAAACTGAGACCAATTGGTCTCAAAATGCCTACAGAGGAAAATCAAGTCTCTTCTCTAGCAGAACTCTCGCCAGAAGCTCCAACTCGAATTTTCGATCTCCGACCGCTGAGGAATTGCTATGCAAACTACCAATACCCTACTAGAAACCGAGTATGCCACTGCCCAACTTGATGTAGCTGAACGGAAAAGGCTTCAAGAGTTGGAATCCATTGTCGAACATGGACTTCAAATATTTTATGAAGTGGGCAAAGCCCTTGATGAGATTCGGGAAGAGAAATTGTACCGTGAAACTCACAAGAGTTTTGAGGCTTATTGCCTCGACAACTGGGGTATTGGAAGACGAACAGCAGATAGATTTATTTCAGCAGCGCGGGTTGTTGAAAATTTGAGACCAATTGGTCTCAAATTTCCGACAAAGGAAAATCAAGTTCGTCCTCTAACAGGATTACCCCGAGAGCTGCAACTGGAAATTTGGCAAGAAGCCCTAGAGTCATCACCTAGTGGTATGCCTACTGGTGCAGCAGTTCAGCGCTTGGTCGATCGGCGATTTCCATCCCTAGGAAGCGGTCGATCGCCTAAAGATACTGATTCTGAACTGGAGAAGTTGCGATCGGACAATAAGCGGCTTAGAGAGGAAATCCGAGAACAAAACAGAGAAAGGGATCGGCGTGCTGCTGCTGTGGCTTTGGAAATGGAGCAACTTCGAGCCGAAAACCGACAGTTGAAAGCTGAACTGCTACAGCGCGATCGAGATTGGGAAGTCCGTCTGGCGGTTGAAAGGAGAAAAATTCGAGAAGAAGTTAGATCTGAACTCAGAGAGGAAATCAGAGCTGAAATCAAGGCAGAATACGAAGGACAGATTAACTCGCTGACCCAGCAACTGGCAGAAATGACCGCAAACTATCAATCTGTATTGGCAAGACTCACAGCTTTAGAAGGAGCAAAATAAATAAATGGTCACAATTCTTGAAAACCCGCTGCGGGTAGGTTTGCGAAAAGAACGGATGCCGGAACCGCAAATTCTGGTCATCTTCGGAGCTTCCGGAGATCTCACCCAGCGCAAACTGGTACCAGCAATTTATCAGATGAAGCTCGATCGGCGCTTGCCACCGGAAACTACTGTCGTGGGAGTGGCCCGCCGTCCCTGGAGTCACGATTACTTCCGAGAACAAATGCGGGAAGGCATCGAAGAATTTGGCGGCGGTATTAGCAATGAGGAATTGTGGCAAGATTTCGCCAAAGGTTTGTACTACTGTCCCGGCGACATTGATAACCCCGAAAGCTATCAAAAACTCAAAGCTTTCTTAGCTGAACTCGATGAAGAAAGGAGAACCCGCGGCAATCACATCTTTTATCTGTCCGTTTCTCCGAACTTTTTCCCAGAAGCAATTCGGCAACTGGGCGCAGCTAAAATGCTGGCAGATCCAATAAAACATCGCTTGGTAATTGAAAAACCCTTCGGCCGCGACTTGAGTTCGGCAAAAGCTCTCAACCGTGTAGTGCAGCAGGTTTGCCAAGAACAGCAAGTTTACCGAATCGACCATTATTTGGGTAAAGAAACGGTTCAAAATTTGATGGTGTTCCGGTTTGCGAACGCGATTTTTGAACCGCTGTGGAACAGGCAATTTGTCGATCACGTACAAATTACCGTTGCAGAAACTGTGGGGGTAGAAGACCGGGCCGGTTACTACGAATCCTCTGGGGCGTTGCGGGATATGCTGCAAAACCACTTGATGCAGATTTTCTGTCTGACGGCGATGGAACCGCCAAACTCCCTCGACGCTGACAGCATCCGCACCGAAAAGATGAAAGTTCTGCAAGCAACTCGCTTGGCGGATTTGAATAACTTGGAGTTTTCCGCGATTCGCGGTCAATATTCCGCAGGGTGGATGAAAGGCAAACCCGTGCCGGGTTATCACGAAGAACCGGGGGTTGCTCCCAACTCGACAACGCCGACTTTTGTGGCGATGAAGTTTATGATTGACAACTGGCGATGGCAGGGAGTGCCTTTTTACCTGCGGACTGGTAAGCGGTTGCCGAAAAAAGTTAGCGAAATTGCGATTCAGTTTCGGGAAGTGCCGCTGTTAATTTTTCAGTCGGCGGCCCAACAAACTACTCCTAACGTTTTGACCATGCGCGTGCATCCCAACGAGGGGATTTCGCTGAGGTTTGAGGCAAAAATGCCGGGGCCGGATTTGCGGACGCGGACGGTAGATATGGATTTTAGTTATGGTGCTTCGTTTGGGGTGACATCTTCGGATGCTTACGATCGCCTGTTGATTGATTGTATGCTGGGCGACCAAACTTTGTTTACCCGTTCTGATGAAGTGGAAGAAGCTTGGCGGGTGGTAACTCCGGCGCTGATGGCTTGGGAATCTTCCAACGAACAGGAACTGGTTCCTAAATACGAAGCTGGTACTTGGGAACCGGCCGAGGCAGAACTGCTAATTAACAGAGACGGTCGCAAGTGGCGCAGACTTTAAGAGTCAGTTGTCAGTTGTTAGTTGTCAGTTGTTAGTTGTTAGTTGTCAGTTGTCAGTTGTTAGTTGTCATTAGGTAAGAGTTGCTAACTAAGAATCATCAAGGACTAATGACTAATGCTAATGTTCGGGAACTCTTGCGCGATGGCACTTCTGACGTTGGACTAATGACCAATGACCAATGCCCCATGCCCCATGCCCCATGCCAAATGACCAATAACAAAGGAGAAAAAACCGATGACAATGACACCGATGAAAGCTCCGCCTCTGGTTTCGCTGCAAAGTCCTAAGGATGTGTCGATCGACCAAATAGAGGCAGAACTGAGTAAAATCTGGGAAAGTTACAGAGAATCAGGATCGAAGGGCGATTTTCCGATCGCGACTAGGGCAGCAACTTTTACTTTTGTCGTGTACGAACCGGAAGAAACCCAGCAATTATTGGCAGATCTGGGATTTTACGACGGGCCTGTCGATGGTATTAGCGGGCCGATGACGGCATCAAGCATCAGGGCTGCTCAAAAAGCTTACGGAATGCCCAGAAGTGGCAAACCTAGCGCTGAATTGCTGGCGATGTTGCGCGAAGAAGTGGCTCGCAAAAATGCCAAGGGAGAGCTTTTGGGTGCGACTGGCTTGGGTTCGGCGGGTTCGGGAGTGGCTGATGCGATCGTAGCTGCGAATCCCTGCCGGATTATTGCTCTGTGCCCGACGGCGGGAGAAGATACGGGCGTGCAGGCTCAAGTGGCTGCTTACTGTCCGGTGCACAAGCGCGGCAGCGGCAATCTGATCTGCTGCGAGTATATTACCCTGCGGGGTACGGAAGCTGCTCTGGAAAGGGTGAGCGCGATCGTGACAGCGCTGACGATCGCGGATTTGCCGACGCTGCTGTGGTGGAAAGCGAATCCAGATGCCGATCGAGGTTTGTTCCAGCGGCTGGCGGAAACTAGCAGTTCTGTGATTATCGACTCTAGCAGTTTTGCCGAGTCTGAAGATGAATTGTTGTTGATGCAAAGTCTGATCGAGGAAGGAATTCCGATCGCGGATTTGAATTGGCGCAGGCTGGCGGCGTGGCAGGAGTTGGCTGCCGAGGCCTTCGATCCGCCGGAACGTAGGGCGGCAATTCGGGAGATCGATCGAGTGACGATCGATTACGAACAAGGCAATTCTACTCAAGCGCTGATGTATTTGGGCTGGCTGGCGAGCCGGCTTCAGTGGCGTCCGGTTGCTTTCAAGCAAGAAGAGGGGGATTATCAAATCAAGCGGATTAAATTTGCGGGTGCAGACGAACGGGTTGTAGAAGCCGAGTTAGCTGCTATTCCTACTGCCGATACGGGGGATGTCTCCGGCGATTTGATTGCTCTGCGTTTGAATTCTACGAACGAGAAGGCCGATTGCGGTACGGTTCTGTGTTCGGAAACGGGCGGCTGTATGCGGATGGAAATGAAAGGAGGCGCTCAAACCGATCGATTTAACCAGGTGACTCCTCTGTTCGATCAGGTGACGGAACAGTTGCTGGGCCAGCACTTGCAGAGTTGGGGCCGGGATATGCTTTACGAAGAAAGTTTGGCAGTGACAGCTCAATTGCTGAAATTAGCCAAACACTAACAACAAGTTCCGCAACGGACAATGTATTAGTTAAGATTCAGTAGAGCAGGCAATGTCTGCCCTACTGAATATTCTCTTGTCTTCTCTTTTCTTCCTTAGTGTCCTTCGCGTCTTCGCGGTTCGTTCAATAGATATTATTTGAGCAGTAATACCCATATCAATTATGATTGCATAGAAATGATTAAACCGCAGAGAACACAGAGAACGCAGAGAAAGAACAGAGAGATGAATTGGATATCAGAATTTTATCAATTATCAATTGTCAGTATTTTTTATGACTAATCTAGGGTTATGGCTTTAGTAATTGCTGGCGAGCGCAGCGGTGCGGGAAAGACTACTGTAACGATCGCCCTTTTGGCTTATTTAATTCGTCAGCGCTTGAACGTGCAATCTTTTAAGGTCGGCCCTGACTACATTGACCCGATGTTTCATTCTTTTGTTACTGGCCGCCCCTGTCGAAATTTAGACCCGGTTTTAACATCTGAATCTTATGTTAAAAAGTGTTTTTCCCGTCACATTCAAGATGTTGATTGTGCTTTGGTTGAAGGGGTAATGGGTTTGTTTGATGGGGTTTCTCCGAAGAAGGATTCTGTAACGAGCACTGTACGGGATGTAACGGATGTGAGGAAGGCAGAAGGAAAAGAACATTATTCTATTTCCTTTGCTTCTACGGCTCATGTTGCTTATTTGTTGAATTTGCCGGTATTGTTTGTGATAGATTGCAGCCGGCTGTCTGGTTCTGTGGCTGCGATCGCCCACGG
Source organism: Microcoleus sp. CAWBG27 (assembly GCF_020883145.1). Taxonomy (NCBI): domain Bacteria; kingdom Bacillati; phylum Cyanobacteriota; class Cyanophyceae; order Oscillatoriales; family Microcoleaceae; genus Microcoleus; species Microcoleus sp. CAWBG27. The sequence goes on along the minus strand of NZ_JAHREU010000002.1, from coordinate 7,752 downwards.
TTTTCGTTCTTTTAACCCAAATCTTAATTTCGCGGGTTTGGTGCTGAATCGGGTGGCGAGCGATCGACATTTAGAGTTGCTGACAGATGCTCTGGAACCGCTGGATTTACCGATTTTGGGTGTTCTGCGACGGGATGAGGCTGTTACTATTCCCGATCGCCATTTAGGCCTGATTCCGGCTGAGGAGTTGCCGAATCTTCATGCTGCGATCGACAAATTAGCGGATTTAGCTGCTGTTAGTTTTGACTGGGAGAAACTTTTGCCTTTGTTGGCTGCGAGTCTTGATGGGGGGGGTGAGGGGTGTGAGCAACTTTTGGGTAGATACAGTCTCCCTTACGAAATTGTAACCAAAAAAGATGATGTTGTCAACTGTTTGGCAAAAAAGTTTTCGGTGCGAGTTGCAGTTGCGCGCGATCGGGCTTTTAATTTTTACTATCAGGACAATCTTGATTTGTTGTCAGAGTTGGGCGCCGAGTTGGTATTCTGGAGTCCGTTGGATGACTCGGTTTTTCCTGAGAATGTGCAGGGGCTATATTTTGGTGGCGGTTTTCCCGAAGTGTTTGCTCAAAAATTAAGCGGTAATGTTTTAATTCGGGATGCTGTCAGAAGTGCGATTTGTTCGGGAATGCCGACTTATGCGGAGTGCGGCGGTTTGATGTACTTGTGCGATTCGATTGTAGACTTTGAAGGGAATTCTTGGCAAGGGGTGGGAGTGTTGCCGGCGGTGGCTGCGATGGGAAAGCGATTGACTCTGGGATATCGAGAAGCTGTGGCGGTGGGGGATAGTTTGGTGTTAGCTGCGGGGGATGTGGTTTGGGGACATGAGTTTCATCGATCGCATTTGACAGTGGAACCAACTAATCCAATTTATCACAGTTGGAGGTACGGCAAACGGGGAGAAGTTGAGGCGGTTGCTGAAGGTTGGGGGGTTTATGGGGTGCACGCTGCTTATTTGCATTTGCACTGGGGTGCTCGCCCTGATATTGCGGTTCGTTTTTTGCAGCAGTGTTCTAATTTTGATTGTAAGGGTGTTTTGGGCGATTCCATACGGGATAGCGGCGCTTCACGAGCTCAAACAATCTAATTTTAACGAACCGCGAAGGCGCGAAGTTCGCGAAGGAAGAGAAAGAAGAGAAGAGATGAAGATAGTTAATGTTTGTCGTGGTTGGGGAGTAAATTACTTGTTGTTGAGCAAGTTGAAAAGTCTATTTTTGGCTGCGAGGAAGGTATAAATAATCCTATCTTATCTATTTATATTAGAATATTTATAACTTAAACAGCTACGAAGGTTGGGATTTATGAGCGAATTTATTGCGACTGAGCAGTTGTTGGCGCAATGGGTGACGCCGGAGAATTTTCGGAGTTACGGTCAAGTTATTTCTGCGAGTTTTGATGGCAAGTCTTTTGATGATGAGGATGCTAAGTTAAATTTGGAAAATGGTATTCCTAGATTTTACATTATGCGGTTGCACCAGAAGGGTCGCAAGTTTGGTAAAATTACGCGGCACGTTGAATGTACTCAGTGTTTGGGTTCTCTGGATGGGAAGGATTGGTTGATGGCTGTTGCGCCTCCTTGTGATAGTGATGAACCGAGTTTGGAGAGTATCGCTGCTTTTCGGATTCCGGGTGATTGTTTTATTAAGTTAGATGTGGGGACTTGGCACGCTGGGCCTTATTTTGATGCGGATTTTGTGGATTTTTATAATCTGGAGTTGAGCGATACTAATGTGGTTGACCATTTTAGCTTTGATTTGGTCAAGCATCACAATCTGGAATTTGAAATTGTCTGATATTTTCTCGTTTGAAACGTTGGATGGCATAAGACATAGGGCATAATCATTATTGGAGCAACACCTGAAACTGTAAACTATGAATCAAGGTGCTATTCCCGATGAGAGTCCGAGAAATTTACCAGAGCAATTGCTGCTGCAAGATGCTAAGGCTGGTAATTGCATAGTAATTCATTGCGGTACAGATAGATTGTTGGGGGATGCACTGAGACTTGTTGCTGTTTATGGCGGGAATTCTGAAGATTGGGATAAAATGACAAGTATTGAGGCTTTTGAAGTTAATGGCTATTCCGTACAAGTTCATTGGTTTCGGAACAGTCAGACTTTTCAAAAGGTGGAGTTCAAGTTCAAGCGGCAGTATCCTAAAATTGATCCTAAAAATCTGTAGGTAATCAAGTTATGAAAATTCGCTGTATTGCTAAGACTGGTGCATCTCTCCCTGAAGAATATATCGATCCGCCACGCGGTTACACGAGAAAAGTTGAGTTATCACTAACTATAGGCAAGGAATATGTTGTTTATGCTATCCGAGAATGGAAAGGAACTATTTGGTACTATATCTGCGACGATAATTACAGCTATTATCCCATCCATAATCCGGCACCGATGTTTGAAGTGGTTGACAGCAGGGTTTCTAAGTATTGGCGGTTTGAACTTTCGTCCAATGGCTTGTTAATGATAGCGTTTGAGCAGTGGTTTACTGACCCTTATTTTTATGATAAGCTGACGGATCAGGAAGAGGCGGAGGTTGAGATTTTTGAGAAGGTTAAGGAATTGATGGATGCTGAGGATTTTTATTTGCCTCCGCTGGATGTGGCTGTTGAGAAGTTGCGGGAAACTGTCAGTGTTTGAGTTGAAAAAGTGCGATAGTCAATTGATTTTGTTGACCAGCTTGACTTAGATAGCTTGAAATGGTATCAAATATAAAGCAGCAGAAATTTGTGAAATAAAATGGACGAAATTTTTAAAATCTATAGAAGGTATGAGACACTAGACGGCGATGATGTTTTGTTATTGGGTAAAGCTACTTTTACGGTTCGCCGATTTGAAGAGCTAGCCTCCAATAAGTTTAACAAGATAATGAATCAGGATTGTGTAGCAGAAACTAACCAACGTGAGAAGGGGATAATTCAGTTGATGCAAGATCTATTGATTGATGAAGAAACAAAAATTATGGGAGGGTTTATAAACTGGAACTCGCCTCAAGAAGGAATCGATTGTCAAATTCTCAAAATTGGTTCCAAGAGTTGGCAAAAAGGAAAGCTTCAAATAGAACTTAATAAAAGTTTGCCGTCTTGGAAAAAACAGGTATGTATAAAATTTTGTCCTGATTAACCAAATGAACCTATATCGCCTTTAGATGATATCAGACAATCTGAAGAATACAAAAAACTAAGCAATAACAACTGACAGCCCGATCGCCCTTACAATACAATAATCGATCGCACTTCAAGGCTAGCCAGAAAAAAATGACAAATATAGAAGAATATGTCGATCGCACTTCCGAACTGATAAACTTACCCCTAGACCCGGAACATCGTCCCGGCGTTGTGGTAAACTTCGAGATGATAGCGGCGATCGCCCGACTCGTTACAGAATTCCCCTTACCCCCAGAAATCGAAGCTGCACCAGTGTTTGAACCTTAGATTTTTAACCGCCGATGAACGCAGATGAACGCAAATTTTTAGCAGGAGCGGATGCAGTCGCTACAGCATCGGCGGTTAAAAGTGGTAAGATTGCAGCGACGGCGGTTGTGAATGCTGCATTAGAACGAATTGCCGATCGAGACAACACACTCAATTGCTTTACAGCCATCACCGCAGAAAGTGCGATCGCAGCAGCCGAAAAGATAGATAATGCGATCGCAAATAACGAAAACCCAGGCCCGCTAGCAGGCGTTCCCTTCGCAGTCAAAAATTTGTTTGATGTCGGCGGAATTACTACCCTAGCAGGGTCAAAAATCAATGCTGACAACGCTCCGGCGAGCCAAGACGCGGGGGCGGTTGCCCGACTGCGACAAGCCGGTGCGGTGCTTGTAGGTACGCTGAACATGGATGAGTACGCCTACGGTTTTGTCACGGAAAACAGCCATTACGGCCCGACTCGCAACCCTCACGATACTGCGCGCATCGCCGGCGGTTCCAGTGGCGGTTCGGCTGCGGCGGTGGCTGCGGGTTTGGTACCCGTTACTTTGGGTTCGGATACTAACGGTTCCATTCGCGTGCCCGCTGCTTTGTGCGGTATTTTTGGGTTTAAGCCTACTTACGGCCGTTTGTCCAGGGCCGGTGCTTTTTTGTTTTCGAGTAGTTTGGATTGTGTGGGGCCGTTCGGGCGATCGCTCCGAGACATCGCGCTGCTGTATGATATCTTGCAAGGCACGGACGATCGCGATCCAGTTTGCACTCAACGCCCGCCAGAACTTACCTCGCCACAGTTAAATATAGGAATTGAAGGATTGCGAATTGCTGTTGCTGACGGCTATTTCGCCCAAGGGGCCGAACCGGAAGCAATGGCTGCTGTAGAAATAGTTGCACGAGGCTTGACAAATGTCTTAAGTTGTGGTATTGAGCCGGAAAAGACAACAACAAACCCCCGAAAAATCGGGGGGCTTGCGACCCTCAGCATACCGGAATCCGATCGCGCGCGGGCAGCAGCGTTTATAATTACCGCTTGCGAAGGGGCTTCCTTGCATTTCGACAATTTGCGAGTGCGCCCTCAAGACTTCGATCCGGCAACGCGCGATCGTTTTTTGGCTGGAACCATGATTCCTGCGACGTGGTACGTGCAAGCGCAGAGATTCAGACAGTGGTATCGGTCTCAAATTCGCGAAATATTCCAACATACAGATATCATTCTCGCACCCGCAACTCCGATCGCGGCCCCTGAAATTGGTGTCGAGAAAATGGTCATCGCCGGACAAGAAATGTTAGTGCGTCCCAATCTGGGACTGTTCACCCAACCCCTATCATTCATAGGCTTGCCTGTTCTTTGCGTGCCCGTAAAGCCACCTGGCGCTTTGCCGTTGGGGGTACAAATCATTGGTGCTCCCTACAGCGAAGCGGTGATTCTCCGAGTCGCTGCGGTATTAGAAGCCCAAGGAATTGTATCTGCCGAATCAATAAGCCCCTAATTCTAGGGTTTGTTGTTGCGGTGGAAGCGTCTTTTAGTTCTTCTGGCAATCGCTTTGCGCTTTTGCTTTTCCAACGGAGTTTCAAAGTGGCGGTGCTTTCTCATGTCGGGGAAAATTCCCGCTTTGGAAACTTGTCGCTTAAACCGTCGTAGGGCTGACTCAATCCCTTCATTTTCGCCGATTACAACTTGGGTCATTATTTCTCCTTTGGTTCGTTAGATCAAGTTTTATCATATCAAGGTTTTTGGCGGCGCGACCTGTTGGATGTCGGGCGATCGACCAAAACCCCAAAATTATACCAGAAAATAGGTTCGTAGTGAGGACTTCAGTCCTTCTTTGTTGCGGACTGAAGTCCTCACTACAAGCCGGGTTCGTAGTGAGGACTTTAGTCCTTCTTTGTTGCGGACTGAAGTCCTCACTACAAGCCGGGTTCGTAGTGAGGACTTTAGTCCTTCTTTGTTGCGGACTGAATTCCTCACTACAAGCCGGGTTCGTAGTGAGGACTTCAGTCCTTCTTTGTTGCGGACTGAAGTCCTCACTACAAGCCGGGTTCGTAGTGAGGACTTTAGTCCTTCTTTGTTGCGGACTGAAGTCCTCACTACAAGCCGGGTTAGTAGTGAGGACTTCAGTCCTTCTTTGTTGCGGACTGAATTCCTCACTACAAGCCGGGTTCGTAGTGAGGACTTCAGTCCTTCTTTGTTGCGGACTGAAGTCCTCACTACAAGCCGGGTTCGTAGTGAGGACTTCAGTCCTTCTTTGTTGCGGACTGAAGTCCTCACTACAAGCCGGGTTAGTAGTGAGGACTTTAGTCCTTCTTTGTTGCGGACTGAATTCCTCACTACTAACCTGTTTGATTGCGGGTAGCGGTTACTCTGTTTGGGCTATCAACTGATTTTCCTGTCGCAGATAAGCTTGAATAAAGGGGTCTAATTCGCCGTTCATCACATCTAAGACGGCGGTAGTTTCCACGCCAGTCCGCAAATCCTTGACCATTTGATAGGGGTGAAACACGTAGTTGCGAATTTGGTTGCCCCAAGCTGCCTCTACCATGTCGCCGCGAATCTCGGCAATTTCGGCGGCGCGCTGTTCCCTAGCAACCACCAACAGCCTAGCTTTGAGTAAGGCGAGAGCTTTTTCTTTATTTTGCAACTGACTGCGTTCTTCGGTACAGCGGACAGCTAAACCAGTCGGAAGGTGAACGATGCGGACAGCGGTTTCTACCTTGTTAACGTTTTGTCCGCCCTTGCCGCCCGCCCGGGAAGTCGTGACTTCCAAATCTTTTTCGGGAATATCCAGTTTAACGGATCGATCGAGCACCGGCATCACTTCCACGCCCGCAAAACTGGTTTGACGCTTGTCATTAGCGTTAAAAGGCGAAATTCTCACCAAACGGTGAGTCCCCTTTTCCGACCTCATGTAGCCGTAGGCGTAGCGGCCGACAATTTCCAAAGAGGCAGATTTAACACCTGCTTCCTCTCCCTCAGAAATCTCGGTTAAATGTACTTTGTAACCTTGACTTTCGCCCCAGCGGGTGTACATCCGCAGCAGCATTTCGGCCCAATCTTGAGCATCTGTACCGCCGGCCCCGGCGTTAATTGTCAAAACGGCGCCGCCTTCGTCGTAGGGCCCGGAGAGTAATTGTTGCAATTCCCACTGGTCGAGTTCGCGGGTTAATTGTGAAAGACTCGATGAGGCTTCTTGGAACAGGGACTCGTCGGCTTCTAACTCCAGCAGTTCTAAAATAGCTCTAGCGTCTTCTAGGCTAGTCTGCCAGCCGTGGTATTGGTCTAAATGAGATTTGAAGTCATTCAGTTCTTGGAGGGTTCCTTGAGCTTGTTCTTGGTCGTCCCAGAATGCCGGTTGGGCGCAGATTTGCTCTAAGTCTTGGATTTTGGCTGTGAGTGCGGGGATGTCAAAGATAGTCCTGGGTGGTACCCAGTCGATCGGACAATGTTTCAATATCGTGTTTGATGTCTAGAACTTCCACTGTGAGTTCTCCTAGTTTTGTGGTGTCTTGTCGATTTTAGCTGAAATTGGGTTCAATCTGTGCAAATCAATTTTTCAGCAGCAGACCAGCTTTGAGAAATGAGTCAATCTTGCCGTCGAGTACCTCGGCGATGGCTGTTGTTTCGATTCCTGTACGGATATCCAGAACTTTGTCCTGGTTTTCGCTGTCGCTGGCAAATTGATATTCCCGAATTGGTTGGTTGAGGAATGTTTTTAGGCGATCGTACTGAATGTCTGCAAGCTGTAGAACTCCTTGCCTTTGCATCATAGCAAACAGTTTGCTCTTGAGAACCGCCAAAGCCTTGTCTTTATTTTGCAGTTGAGTGGGACATTCATCACAAAGGGCAGAAATACCAGTAGGAATATGCACAATTTTCGCCCATGCTTTGGTTCCGTTAGTATTCTGATTGAGATTGGGTAATATTAGTTCTAAATCCTGCTGTGCAATCTCCAATTGCACGTACATTTGTAAAATTTCCACCGTCGCTGTAGTGAGTCGCTTTCTGGTAATATTAAAAGGCGATTTCCGTTTAAGTCGGTGTATTCCGGTTTCTGACTTTAGATAGCCGCAAGCGTAACGTCCGTCTATTTCCAAGGTTGTAGAAATAATTCCTATTTCAGGCGCTGGGGAAGATTCAACGTCCGCAACTTGGTAGCCTCGGCTTAGTCCCCACATAATATACATTCTGAGCAACATTTCTGCGTATCGGCTCAATAAGTAGGGGTAGCAGTTAATCTGGCTGCCAAGACAATCCCAAGGGATAAAGAGCAGATTTGGAGCGAATAATAGTGGACAGAGAGGGAATAACTCCAAGTTGAGAAATT
>NZ_JAHREU010000019.1:0-106637 GCF_020883145.1 Microcoleus sp. CAWBG27 | reverse complement strand
ACCACTCCGATTCCATCCCGAACTCGGTTGTTAAACGCTGCGGTGGCGAAGATATTTGGCGGGTCACTGCCTGAGAAAATAGCTCGATGCCTGGGATTTTATTCTCAATAAAACAAACCTCCTTTCTCTAACCCAGATTGGTGCTTTGTTTTTTTGTAGTGTTAAGGGACAGTGCGATCGCATTCGGAAATAGAGAGACTGATGGTCACTATCACAGACAAAAACCAATCATCCGGACATAATATCAGAGTTTATTTGAGCAATTTCTCTGGCGAGCGATCGCACTCTTGGGAATCCCTTCCTCCTCCAAAAAGAGTGAATGGTTTGGGTATTGATATTCAACTGTCGCGCGATCTCGCTTAGTTTTTCTGGCGACTGGTGCAAAAACAATTTTTTAGCAATAATTTGACAGTTGCAGTCGGGACGATTTTTAGGATAACATTTTCGCAGTTTAGCTTCTGGATCTCGATTAATGTATTGCGCGATATTTCGTGCTAAAATTTGGTTTTCCTCAGCTTCAAGCTGTTGGATATAAGCGTCAATACTGCCCAAACAGGGGTGGTAAAATTGGCTGCATTCTATAACATCTAGGGAAATCATATCTTGGGGTTTTGCAGCGTATAAATCTCGAATTCGATACCGAAGATTACCGTTAATCCAAGTCACGAAACTGTCTCGAATCGGAGAAGTGCGGGGATGAAAATTGTGAAGGTTATTGTCTAACCATTCCCAAGTTTTATTGACCGCTTCTAAATAATAGGGATGAGAACTTTTTGACAATTTTGGCAAGCGTTGCACTTTCAGCAACAATCGCTCCATTGATTTTCGACGCTGCAAACTATCGCGAGGTTGCGAGCAAATAGTTAAAATGAGTTGACACAGTTGTTCATCTTGGGGAGTGCGATCGGAATATTGTTCTAGTGCTGCTGTCAATTTACTTATGCGCTCCATCACAGTCCTCCTAGTAAACGAACCTCTATTTAAGGTTGTCAAAAATCAGGGCTAAGTTGCCAAGGATTTAAGACAATACCGTTTACTTAAGACCGTCCTGGGGGTAAACCGCCATGAAAAATAGATACGGAGATTGCTTCGTTCCTCGCAATGACCATTTTAAGTAAACCGTATTGGGATTTAAGATGATTGAAATAAAGCGATCGCTTGTATGAAATCTTGGGATCGCTCTTTTACCTTCGATATTAATGGTGAGAAGAAATCAAGAAACTCAACATCAGACAAATTTGAAATCAACTCTTCCCGGTCGGGCAGTTAAGCTCAAGTCTGTTATCCCCTGAACAATACCAATCCTATCTCCGTTTTTCAAGGAAATTACGGTATCAGAACCCTGACGGATTAACTGATAGTCGCTAGCGCTTCCTTTGAGTTGGATGTAGTCATCTCGACTTGAATAATCTGTAATAATTGCATTACCGTCGCCTTGATATAAAACTCCTTGTCGTGCATTGCCAAGTACAAAAGTATCTGCACCAGCTCCACCGGTTAAAGTGTCAAATTCGCGACTGACATAACTGGCATAGCCGTCAAGGTAATCATTTCCATTGCCGCCAATGAGGGAATCATTGCCAGCTTCGCCGTACAGGGTATCATTGCCACCCAAACCGATTAAAGTATCGTTGCCGGCTCCTCCACTAATGCGATCGTTTCCTTCTGTGCCCCTTTTTGTGTTTACAGGAACACCGCCACCATTTTTCCACTCCGAGTAGGCTTGAAGTGGACTCATTGTATTGGTTAGAACAAAATTCCGACTTCCTTTTGTTTGATAGGGAATTCCACCAATAATACTGGAATCAAAAGGTGAAGTTTGAACCTCTATGTGGAGATGAGTGTTCCCACTTTGGTTTTTCACTGTACCGATCGGATCTCCAATATTCACAGAATCTCCAGCTCTCTTGCTGGTTTGGATGTGACCATAGATCCAGCGCTTTCCATCATTACCTTCTACAGTCACAAATTGCCCAGTTGCACCATAAGATACAACATTAATGATTTTTCCCGGAACTATCGCTGAGACATTTACGTTTGCACCAACTGCATAATCAATCCCAGCGTGGGAGACATTATTACCATTGTAGGGATTGCCATTAGCACCGCTGTATTCGTAGGCATAACCAGCACTCATTGGGGCGGAGAATCCAACCAGTTTTTGAGACAATTCCCTAGAGATTTGTTTTACTTCTGGTGAGGCTTCTTTAATAAGACCAGTAAGCTTACCCCCCCTACTGTAATTATCATCAAATAGCCAGCCATCTCCACTTTCTAAATCCCACTGTTGGTCGGTTGTCGGTAAAGGCACAATCGTTACTCCTGTTTTCATCGATTGACTTGACATTTACTATGTTGTTTCAAAACCAATAATTTTTCAGTCTGGTAAAGTGGGTTGTTTTACAGCTCAATTTTGTCAAGAAAAGTCGGTTTTGGCTGAGTTCGTCGGCAAGAGTTGGAAAAAGTAGGGCGATCGGAAAATGGGTTATACTGAATTATGATTTTTGCATAACTCCCAAATATGAACGTTGACACTGCGTTAGAACTTGCAGAGGCGTCTTTTCGTGTTCGGACGGGGAGATCCCCAACCGATCTGCAAAAAAACATATTTCGTAAGGTATTAGAAGATAAGACTTACGAGCAAATTGCCAGTGAATGTAACTGCAACCTGAGTTATGCTAAGGAGTTAGGTTCCGAATTCTGGCAACTGCTGTCATCTGCACTGGGGAAAGAGGTTAGGAAAAAAAGCTTTAAGAATATACTTGCAGAAGACGATCGCTCCCCACCAACTCTCCAACTGCCCGAAAAATTGCCAGAATCCGCGATCGCCCGTTCTCGACAAGATTGGGGGGAAGCCCCCGATGCCTCTGTTTTCTACGGACGTACAGAAGAATTGACCGCACTGAAGCAGTGGATTGTAACAGACGGCTGCCGGCTGGTGGCACTGTTGGGCATGGGGGGAATTGGCAAAACGTGTCTGTCTGTCAAACTGGCACAAGAAATTCAAAATGATTTTGATTTCATTATCTGGCGAAGTCTCGATCGCGCTCCACCCATACATACCGTCCTTAAAGACATCATCCGATTTATCTGTAGTCAAGAGGAAACAAATTTACCAGAAACACCATCTGATGCCATCTCGCGAGCGATCGAGTGTTTCAACGCGCACCGATGTTTGGTAATAATTGATGGAGTCGAGACAATTATGGAAACAGGTTTGTTGGCTGGTAAATATCGAGACGGATATCAGGATTACGGTAGATTTTTCAAAAAAGTAGGTGAATTGAGTCATAAAAGCTGCTTGGTGTTGACAAGTTCAGAAAAATCTCTGGAAATTTCATTATTAGAAAATCGAACTCACCTTGTTCGCTCTCATAAAGTTAGTGGCTTGAAAAATGAAGCCGCACAGCAAATTCTTCTCGAACGAGGGTTAGTAAAAGAAAAAGAATGGAATAATTTTATTGAAAGGTACGAAGGAAATCCTTTAGCACTATGGATGATTTCAGCAACAATTATCACTTTATTTGCTGGTAAAACTTCTGATTTTCTTAAAACAGGTACGGTCTTTATAGGAGGTCAAATAGAGGTAGTTCTATCCCAGATGTTTGAACGTGTAACTGATTTAGAAATAAAAATAATGTGTCAATTAGCTATCCTTAACAAGTCTGTTGACTTTAATCAATTGCGAGCGGAGATTTCGTCGGATATATCTAGCTCAACATTAATGAATATTTTGGAGTCATTGAGTTGGCGATCGCTGATCGAAACCGAAATCGGTCAAGACTCGTTTAGGCTACAGCCTGTAATTAGGAAATATGTTATTAATCATTATTGTATGTAACAAATAACAATTTTTAGGTCGTAGTCTGAAATCCTTGATTTTCCCGAAAGCCTATAGTGTGCTTTGTTAGCGTTGCCCTCGTTCTCGATCGCCCTGAAACCACAATCCTACGCTTTTGGCGATCGAAAAATATCCGAAGAGTTGAAAGAAAGCATATTTTATTTGCCATGCTTCAGCCTGGATTGATACTTCAAAATCGCTATCGTATTGTGCAAGAGTTAGATTTGGATCCTCGCGGAGCATTTGGCAAAATCTTTGATATTGTTGATGAGCGAGGGACGCCAAAAATTCTCAAAGTTCTGCATTTTGATAATTGCTCAAACTTGCAGCAAAAACAAATATCAGTATCCTTGTTTGAGCGAGAGGCTAGTGTCTTAATACGACTAGAGCATCCAGGAATTCCTAAAGTAGAACCAGACGGATATTTTCTAGATCGAGAAGGAGAAAACACGCTTTACTGTCTAGTGATGGAGAAAATTTACGGTCATAATTTGCAGCAGTGGCTAAAGCAGAGAGATTATCAACCCATCACCCAACAACAAGCAATTAACTGGTTAAAGCAACTGGTAAATATTCTGGCTTACTTGCATCAGCAGCATTATTTTCACCGAGATATTAAGCCCGCAAATATTATATTAAAACCTGATGGTCAACTGGTGTTAATAGACTTTGGAGCAGTGCGGATAGTCACAAACACTTACCTTCCAAAAATTGCTAACGAAAATGAGGGGGAAGTGACAAAGATATATACACCAGGCTACGCCCCGTTGGAGCAAATAAAAGGCAAAGCGCTGCCTCAATCCGATTTCTACGCCTTGGGACGCACTTTCGTGTTTCTTTTAACAGGAAAAAATCCATCTGACCTTGAAGACGAGCTATATGAAGAGGTGATTTGGCGAGATAAAGCACCACAAATTTCGGAATTGCTGGCAGATTTAATTGATGAGCTGATGGCTTTCTATCCCAAGAATAGACCGAAAAATCCCGAAGCAATTTTACAGGCTATAGCTAAGATTGAATGCCTTGGTGGAGAAGGGTTGTCGGCAGTGCCTCAGACTGAGTTACGGGGAATTAGCGCGCTGAATACTGAAAGAAAGTGGCTGAAGTCATTAGCTAGAACTAAGAAAGCATTAGTCGGAATTGGAATAACAGCATTTGCTTGCGTTACTGTATTAATTTTACCTAAATTTGTTCCTTTACAAGGTCAATCTCCTGCACCTTTAAAAAATCTTTCTCTAGTCAACACCTTGAAAGGAGGTTCGGAAGTATTTGATGCAGTCACCTCAGTTGCTTTTAGCCCTGACGGACAGACGCTTGTCAGAGGTAGTTACGATGAACCGATCGAACTTTACAATTGGCGTACAGGGAAAGTCATTAAAAAACTATCTAGAGCTTCATCAAAGCTTTGGTCGGTTGCAATCAGTCCGGATGGAAAATTGCTGGCTACCGGGCCGCAACTGGAGGAGGATGGGAAAAGTGAGAAGGACACAACTATTAAGTTGTGGAATCTAGATACTGGGATGCTTTTGGGCACCCTCAAAGGTCATTCTAGCGATGTTAGATCGATTGCTTTTAGCCCTGATGGTTTGACTATCGCTAGTGCCAGCCATGACAAAACAATCAAACTGTGGCGTGTTAATACAGGAGAGCTGCTTTATACTTTTTACGGACACACTAACCACGTTACTTCGGTCGCTTTTAATCCTGATGGCAAAACCCTTGCTAGCGGTAGTGACGATCTGACTGTTAAGTTGTGGAGTCTGAATAGTAGGAAATTAATTCGCACTCTTAAAGGACATTCAGCGCAAGTTTTGTCTGTCGCTTTTAGTCCTGACGGTCAAACCCTTATTAGCAGTAGTGGCAGGAACGAAGTTAGCGGTACTGCTGAAAATAGTATTAAACTGTGGAATCCGAAAACAGGGGAATTGCAGCGCACTCTTACTGGACATCTGAGCTCGGTTTGGTGTCTTGCTATCAGCCCGGATGGGAAAACTCTGGCAAGCGGCAGTTATGATAGCTCCATTAGACTTTGGAATCTGGATACTGGCGAATTATTGCAAACTCTCACGGGACATTCAAACTGGGTTTATTCTGTTGCTTTTAGCCCCGATGGGCAGACTCTTGCCAGTGGCGGCCCAGATAGTTTTGTTAGGATTTGGAGTATTTCTCATTAACAGAGCTTAGTAGCAGCAAGCAAGTTTGTTGGTGAATCGATCTACCAATTAAGTTATACAAACAGAGAATTGGACTTAAAAAAGACTATTCTTTTATGCCCAATCCTCAACTATTTAAGAACAGGAGTCACTCGATAGCTGCTAATTATCCTATCTACGACGAGTAGGACGGCTACTACAACTACAGCTTGAGGGAGTGCAGCGACAGGAGGCAATTAGCTGCTGCGATCGCTCTTGTGCCTGCGATTGTGACAACTCTCTGTTTGTTTGGGCGCTTGCTGCTGCTAAAGAAGGTGCGACATCTACGGCAATTATCGCTCCTGAGAGAACCAGCAAACCAAAACTTAAAAATCCAAAACGCATTGATTAACTCCGTTTGTCACTTGATTAACTTAACCTATTCATATGATGTCAGGGAAGCCCAAGTTTTTCAGTATAGAAAAGTCGGCACTTTTGTAGCCCCCTTGAGTTGGAAAAAGTCGGGTTTAGCAGGCTGGGGATTGGAAAGAAGTCTGTGGAAGAAGACGGGGCAGAAGAAGGCATCGCTTACTAACTGTTCGTAGCATGGGTTTTTTAAAGTGAAATTATGCTTGGCTTCGATCGTTCGTAAGACGGTACTTTGACAGATTTTGCGGTTCTCTTGTAACGCGATCGCCCGCCATACGATCCAAAACGGGCAGAATGACCACAACAAAATTCACTTTTTTCTTTGTGGAACAAGCATCTTGCCTGTTTTTCAGTGAGAATTTTCCAACCAGCAATGACAAGCTCAACTATAACCGGAGCCAGACGATCGACCTAAAACAAGTGTCCCGCTTCCAAGTACAATCATCAGTTGTGATAGATTGGGTTTCTGGCAGGCTAATGTGAGAAATCGGCTCTAACCCACCTGTGGTTGTGGAACAGGCGTCCCGCCTGTGGTTGGCAGAGTCAATCTCAAATCTCAAATCTCAAACCTAAAATCGACATGACTTTGACAAATGATTGAAGTAGAACACTTAAGCAAAACTTACGGTTCGACCCCAGCGATCGCGGACGTGTCTTTTTCGGTCGAAGCAGGAGAAATACTTGGGTTTTTGGGGCCCAACGGCGCCGGCAAAACCACAACCATGCGGATTTTGTCGGGATATTTGCCGGCATCCAGCGGTACCGCCCGGATCGCTGGGCTCGACGTTCACGAAAATTCGATGGCTGTCAGACAGCGGATCGGCTATCTGCCAGAAAACCCGCCGCTTTATCCAGAAATGAGCGTGGAAGGGTTTCTATTTTTTGTGGCGCGGATCAAGCAAGTACCTGCAGGCGATCGCGCCCGACGTGTCACATCCGCGATCGAACGCTGCGGCCTGGTTGATAAACGCAAAGTTTTAATCCGCAAACTTTCTAAAGGATTTCGGCAACGAGTTGGTATTGCACAGGCGATCGTCCACGATCCCCCCGTCATTATCCTGGACGAACCAACCGTCGGCCTCGACCCCCGACAAATCATCGAAGTCCGCAACTTAATCAAAAGTCTTGCAGGCGAACACACTATTATCCTTTCTACCCACATTCTGCCCGAAGTCAGCATGACTTGCAGCCGCGTCACCATCATCAATCGCGGTCAAATCGTCGCCGCTGGTACTCCCGAACGTTTGATGGGAGAGTTGGCCGCCGGGGAAGGTTACGAAGTCGAAGTAGAAGGTGAGGCGGATTTGCTCAACAGTCTGCTGTTGCCTTCTTTGGAAAACGTGCCGGGAGTTCGATCGATCGAATTGATTCCCAGCCAGCAATTTTTAGCCAGTCGCTACCGCCTGCGGGCAGAATGCGAATCGGAGGTGGAACCAGGACGAGAAATCGCCGCAGCTATTATCGCCTCAGGATTCGGACTCTGCGAAATGCGCCGCAATCGCGCTACTTTGGAAGATGTGTTTTTACGGCTGACAGCGGCCCAAAAGAAACCGGAAGAAAGCCTGGTTCACAGCGAACCGGAGGTCGATCGCAATCTGGAAGCAGCGACAGAAATTCCAGACTCGATCGCCGACTCTCATCAATCGGAATCAGCACCCATTCTGGAAAATCTAGCTTCAGATAGGCAAGAATCTCTCCATGATACTCATCCAGTATCCGACGAACCAGTTTCAGATAGGCAAGAATCTCTCTATGATGCTGATCCAGTATCCGACGAACCAGTTTTAGAAACACTAGAGTCAGATAGGCAAGAGTCGCTCTATGATGCTGAATCAGTATCAGAACCAGTTGTAGAAACTGTGGAGTCGATCGCACATTCTCAACCAGAACCGATTTTAGACAATCTGGAAGTGGCCCAAATCCCAGAGTCGATCGAGCATTCTTATTCAGGATCAGAACCAGTTGTAGAAACAGTAGAGTCGATCGCACATTCTCAACCAGAACCGATTTTAGACAATCTGGCAGTGGCCCAAATCCCAGAGTCGATCGAGCATTCTTATTCAGGATCAGAACCAGTTATAGAAACAGTAGAGTCGCTTGATGATTCTCACTCAGCATCAGAACCAGAAGCAGAAACATCAGAGACAATCAATGATATAGAACCAGAAATGCAATCAGTTGCAGAATTTCTGCAAATTGTCGAAAGACAAGAGTCGAGGGAGCTTTCTCAACCGGAACCTGTTGCAGAAATCGTAGAGTTGAGGGAGCTTTCTCAACCGGAACCTGTTGCCCAAATCGTAGAGTTGAGCGAGCTTTCTCAACCGGAACCTGTTGCCCAAATCGTAGAGTCGATTGAACCAAAATCCGAACCTGTTGCCCAAATCGTAGAGTCGAGGGAGCTTTCTCAACCGGAACCTGTTGCCCAAATCGTAGAGTCGAGGGAGCTTTCTCAACCGGAACCTGTTGCCCAAATCGTAGAGTCGATTGAACCAAAATCCGAACCTGTGGCAGAAATCGTAGAGTTGAGCGAGCTTTCTCAACCGGAACCTGTTGCCCAAATCGTAGAGTTGAGCGAGCTTTCTCAACCGGAACCTGTTGCCCAAATCGTAGAGTCGATTGAACCAAAATCCGAACCTGTTGGCCAAATCGCAGAGTCGAGCGAGCTTTCTCAACCAAAATCAGAACCTGTTGCAGAACCTGTGATCCAAATCGCAGAGTCGAGCGAACCTGTTGCAGAACCTGTGCTCCAAATTGCAGAGTTGAGCGAAGCTAAGGCAGAACCTGTTGCAGAACCTGTGCTCCAAATCGTAGAGTTGAGCGAAGCTAAGGCAGAACCTGTTGCAGAACCTGTGATCCAAATCGTAGAGTTGAGCGAACCTGTTGCAGAACCTGTGCTCCAAATCGTAGAGTTGAGCGAACCTGTTGCAGAACCTGTGCTCCAAATTGCAGAGTCGAGCGAACCTGTTGCCGAATCTGTTGCCCAAATCGCAGAGTCGAGCGAGCTTCCTCAACCAAAATCCGAACCTGTTGCAGAACCTATTGCCAAAATCGTAGAGTCGAGCGAAGCTAAATCCGAACCTGTTGCCCAAATCGTAGAGTCGAGCGAGCTTCCTCAACCAAAATCCGAACCTGTTGTCAAAAATCGGCAAGTTAAAAAAAGGCCACAACCGAGTAGCGATTCTCAAGGAGAACAACCACCTGTTAACAGAAAGCGAAAAATAGAAAGAAAGCAACAAGAGAGCAACGACAGCGAAACACTGCCGGGAGGCGACTCAGAATGAAGCAATTACCAATACCCAATTACCCATTCCCAATTCCTAAATGTTAGTAATGATTAGTAATATCATCGCCATTTACCGCAAAGAACTGCAAAGCTATTTTGCATCACCATTTGCCTATGCTATCGCAGCAGTCTTTTGGCTGATCACCGGCTACTTTTTAATCGCCATTCTCCTCGCCCCGGACGGCCTAATTCCCCAAATCACCCAGCGAGATAGAATGGGAATTACCGAACCTGCGATCGACATAGCCTATGAATTCCTGCAACTTTTTCTGCGAATTATGGGTTCCCTTTCGCTGTTCGTATTACCAGCACTCTCCATGGGACTTTACGCAGAAGAACGCAAGCGCGGCACCTTAGAACTTTTAGCCACATCGCCCTTAACCAACTGGGTCGTTGCTACCGGCAAACTCCTCGGCGTTTTAACATTTTATACCACAATGTTGCTGCCACTGCTCTTCTGCGAGGCGATCGCCCTAAGTTCCTCAACCCCACCCGTACCCTCCGGCGTTGTGCTGCTAGGACACGGCGGCCTAATCTTACTAGCAGCCGGAATATTGTCCCTCGGAATGTTTATTTCATCCCTTACAGACAGCACGATTTTATCCGCCATCCTCACCTTCGCTCTAGTCTTATTTCTGTGGGTAATCGATGCAGCCGCCGTCGGTATCGGCGGGCCCTTCGGAGCAGCATTAGGACAGCTTTCACTCCTAACACATTACACTAATCTTGTCAAGGGAGTTTTTGATACTAGCAGTATAATTATCTTTGCCAGTTACATCATTCTAGGAGTATTTCTCACAGCACAGTCGATCGACGCTTTGCGATATCAGCGTTCTTAAAAACAACGGGCATCGGGCCTAAAAGCATCGGGCAAACAGGACATCGGCCAAACAGGACATCGGGCATTAATCTGCCTACTGACTTATTCCTTTTGCCCATCCATTACATCAGTTACAAAATCCGTTGCCGAACTTCCTTCAACATTCGGTTATATTTTCAGGGTAAATGATTCTACCAAGTAAATCAAACAATGAGATTTATCAATCCCAAAATCGACTTTGCGTTCAAAAAGATCTTCGGTTCCAGCGACAGCAAATACATCCTCATTAATTTTTTAAACGCCATCCTTTATGAAGCACAGCCTGTCATTAAAGACTTAGAAATAATCGACTCCCAACCGGGAAATAAAACTTTCGGAGTCCCAGACACACACCTAGATGTCAAAGCCACAATTAACGGTGGCAGAATCGCCCTCATTGAAATTCAACTGCTCAACGTGCCTTCCTTCGAGAAAAGAGTGTTGTACAATGCTGCCAAAGCCTACAGCGGGCAATTAACAGGAGAAGAACGCTATGAAAGACTAAAAACAGTAACTTCCTTGAAAATTGCCGACTTTGAAATGTTTGAAAATCAGCCAGAATTTATGACTAGGTTTGTTTTCAAAGAAAAAGAGCAAAAATTTGATTGTCCAGATACTGAAATAGAATTAGTATTTGTGGAGCTGCCAAAATTCAGTAAAGAATTAGCACAATTAGAAACAGGATCTGAACAATGGATTTACTTTCTCCAAAATGCCAGTATTCTGGAGACAGTCCCCGAAACACTGAGTGCTGTTCCCGAAATTCAGAAAGCTTTTAAAATTGCCAACAAGGACAATTTTAGTCAAGAAGAATTAAAAGAGTTGCAGAACCAAGAACAGTGGATTCAAGACCAGCAGATTGCGATAGAAGTAGCAAGAGAACAACTGACAAAAACTGCTCAACTCTCATTAATATTGCGTCAACTTGTGCGACGCTTAGGCACAATCCAACCGGAACTAGAAAACTCGATCCGTCAATTAGGATTACAGGAATTAGAAGAATTAGGAGATGCTGTCCTGGATTTCAACAGTCTCTCAGATTTAACAGCCTGGTTGCAGCAGACTAACTCAATATAGAATAAAATTCTTGAACCGGAATTTGCTCACACAAACAATATTTAGCTTATGAAAATTACCAAAACAAATTGGAAATACGTTTTTTGGCTGGGCCCTCTCCTCACCGCAGCGGGGTTAACAGCAGCACTTGTATCCGCAGCGTGGGAACCCCTGACAGTCGGTTTAGTTATTGCCGGAATAGTGACGATCGCACTTTGGCTGTTATCGTTGACTTACGAACAAGGCTTTTGGGGACGACGTTCCACTCAAGCGAGTACCAACGCCCTGATTGCTACCCTCGCCGTCTTTGTGATTCTGGGAGTAATTAACTTCATAGCCTTTCGCTATCCCCTCCGCATCGACTTAACCGAAAGCCAACAATTTACCCTCGCCCCCCAGACTCAACAAATCCTGCGAAACCTGCAACAAACAGTCAAGGTTTGGGTATTTGACCCCATCCAAAATCCGCAAATTAAAGAATTGCTGCAAAGCTACAAACGCGAGGGAGGCGAAAAGTTTCAATACGAGTTTGTTGACCCCCAGGCCCAACCGGGAAAAATCCGGGAGTTTAGCATTAGCAGCATCGGAGAAATTTACTTGCAATCCGGTGACAAAAAACAAGTCCTGCAAAAAAGTGGTACTGCTTTTGGTAGTGACCCGAATCAAGGTCTTTCGGAGATCAAACTTACCAATGGCTTAGAAGAAATTCTCAGCACTCGTACTCCTACAGTTTACTTTTTGCAAGGCAAAGGAGCTCGCCCGCTGAAAGAAGGTCAAGGGGGAATTCAGCAAGCTGAAAAATCTCTAAAAGATAAATACTATAACTCTCAAACCCTGAATTTGAGCGAACGAAAAGAAGTGCCCGAAGATGCAGATGCTTTAATTGTTCCCGGACAGGATAAACCTTTTGCGGATGTAGAAATTAAAGCACTAAAAGCTTATCTCGATCGCGGTGGCAGTTTATTTTTAATGGTAGACCCGGCAATTAATACGGGATTAGACAAATTTTTGCAAGAATGGGGCGTAAAACTAGACAGCCGTTTGGTCATCGATGCTTCGGGTACCGGTCAAAAATTTGGCCTGGGCGCGACGGTTCCCACAGTCAGGCGTTACGGGGAACATCCGATTACTCAAAGTTTCGGTAGCGGTATTTCATTTTATCCGTTTGCACGCGCTTTGGAAACTTCGCCTGTAGTAGGGATAGAGGAAAAACCCCTGATTTGGACGAGTCAGGAAAGTTGGGCGGAAAGCGATTTGACGACTAAAAAATTGGAGTTCGATCCGAAGACCGATCGACAAGGCCCGTTATTATTAGGTGTGGCTTTGGTGCGATCGGGTTCTGAGATCACTCCGTTAAACCCCTCAGCCTCACCAACACCAGTCACGCCTTCACCCCAACCATCGGCGACAACTTCGCCATCGCCAACAACTTCACCATCACCGACAACTTCACCATCACCAACAACTTCACCATCACCAACAACTTCACCATCACCAACAACTTCACCATCACCAACAACTTCGCCATCACCAACAACTTCGCCATCGCCGACAACTTCACCATCGGCGACAACTTCACCATCACCGAAACCTTCG
Organism: Microcoleus sp. CAWBG27; assembly: GCF_020883145.1. NCBI lineage: Bacteria > Bacillati > Cyanobacteriota > Cyanophyceae > Oscillatoriales > Microcoleaceae > Microcoleus > Microcoleus sp. CAWBG27. The sequence goes on along the minus strand of NZ_JAHREU010000019.1, from coordinate 93,441 downwards.
CCATCACCAACAACTTCGCCATCGCCGACAACTTCACCATCGCCCAAACCTTCGCCATCACCAACAACTTCGCCGAAACCTTCACCATCGGCGACAACTTCACCATCGCCAACAACTTCGCCATCACCGACAACTTCACCATCGCCAACAACTTCACCATCGCCAACAACTTCGCCATCGCCAACAACTTCGCCATCACCGACAACTTCACCCGTAGCTTCCCCAATTAGCTATTCGGTGATTGTCTCCCAAGAAGCTACACCTCCAGCATTACCAACGACTTCCCCAACACCGACAACATCTCCCACAGCATCTCCTGAAAGTTCGCCCACGCCAACACCAACAACATCTCCCACAGCATCTCCTGAAAGTTCGCCCACGCCAACACCAACAACATCTCCCACAGCATCTCCCAGTCCAACCACAACTCCTTCTGTGCCTTCAACTCCTACAAAAACATCGCGCATGATAGTAATTGGTACATCCCAATTTGTGACTAACGGTTGGTTTGACCAACAACTCAATAGCGATGTGTTTCTCAATTCAGTGAGTTGGTTGAGTAAACCAGACCAGCAAAGCTTTTCTATCAGCCCGAAAAAAGCTACGAACCGCCGCATTAACATGAATGAGCTCCAAATAGGATTGTTGGTTTTAGCTTGGCTGATTTGGCCTTTACTCGGACTGGGTATTGGTGGCGCTATTTGGTGGAAGAGAAGATAATTTTGAAGCAAGTTCGGCAACGAGCAATGTACGGGATTTAACGGATGTAAGGGATTTATTTGCCTCTTTATTGTTTTTCAACCAATTCCCAATTCCCAATTCCTAATCCCTAATTCCCGTAGGGTGCGTCAGCAGGGAATTATTAGTAACAGAGCAAAATATTCAACCCTGACGCACCCTACAATGACTGACCATACCGAATTCCCGATTATTATCAGGACATCGGGGTTTAAAACCCCGTCCTTTTAGGACGGCTTTAGTTGTAAACCTTTGTTACAATGCCAGCTAACTTTGTGCTGAAAGATCTAGCATAAGGTAGGAGGCCAAGCCATGCTAGTTTTTGAGTTCAAAGCTTACGGAAATAAGAGTCAGATTGCAGCAGTAGATGAAGCGATTCGTACAGCACAATTTGTCCGCAATAGCTGTTTGCGCTATTGGATGGACAATAGAAAAATAGATAAGTACGACTTAAACAAATATTGTGCCGTGCTGGCTAAAAATTTCCCATTTGCCGACGAACTTAACTCTCAAGCTAGACAAGCTAGTGCTGAAAGAGCCTGGTCTGCTATCTCCCGATTCTATGACAACTGTAAAAAAGGTCTTGTCGGGAAAAAAGGGTATCCCAAATTTCAGAAAAACTGTCGCTCAGTTGACTATAAATCAACTGGATGGAAACTTGCGGATGACAGGAAGTCAATCAAATTCACCGACAAAAAAGGGATTGGTAAACTCAAATTAAAGGGAACACGGGATTTGCATTTCTATCAAATCACCCAAATCAAACGGGTAAGATTGGTAAAACGTGCAGACGGCGTGTATGTCCAATTCTGTGTCGATGTCGATCGAAAGGAAAACACAGAGCCTTCTGGAAATACCATCGGATTAGACGTTGGTTTGAAGGAATATTACACCGATTCAAACGGTGTAATGGTTGAAAATCCTAAATTCCTCCGAAAAAGTGAGAAAGTTCTCAAACGTTCTAGTCGTCGTGTTTATAGAAAAGTTAAGGGTTCAAAAAATAGAGGAAAAGCTAGACAGATTTTAGGGAAACGCCACCTCAAAATAAGTAGGCAACGCAGAGACCATGCAATCAAACTTGCAAGGTGCGTAGTTCAGTCTAACGACTTGATAGCTTACGAAGACTTGAGGATTAAAAATATGGTAAAAAATCATTGTCTGGCTAAGTCTATTAATGACGCATCTTGGTATCAGTTCCGTATTTGGATTGAATACTTTGCTAAAGTATTTGAGAAAGTAACGGTGGCGGTAAATCCGCAGTATACTAGCCAAGAATGCTCTAGTTGCGGTGCAATTGTCAAGAAGACACTATCCACGAGAACCCATGTTTGTAAGTGCGGTTGTGTAATGGATAGAGATTTTAACGCAGCTAAAAATATCCTGAGTCGAGGATTGGGTACGGTAGGGCATACCGGAACCTTTGCGAACCACGCAAGTAACGCTTTGGGAGAATCGACCTCTACTTTGGCTGGAGAAATCCTGTCTAAGCAAGTTGGCTCGTAGATTAAAGAATCCCACGCCTTTAGGCCTAGGAGTGTCAAGAAATTGCAGAAAAATACATTTATATTAATAGCCGTTGCGCTGACCATGACGGGGTTGGTTTCTTTGTACGAGACGCAAGTTTCCCCGAAACAGGAGGCGGCTAAGGACGAAAAACATAAAATTTTTACTTTCAAGTCCGATCGCGTACAATTCTTTACAGTCAAAACTCCGGAAAAAATCTTGACTTTTGAACGAGTTTATGCAAAGAAAGGTGGTAAGTCTAGCTGGGAAATGAAATTGCCGGTGCAAGCACACGCGAGTCAGGCATCGGTGGATTTTTTGCTGGACAGGCTGGCAACAGGAAAGAGCGATCGCACAATAGATATTACTGCCGCTCAACTGCCAGAATTCGGCCTCGACCAACCGCAAGCCACAGTCACAGTCAAACTGGACAACCAGGAAACTCACCGCCTAGTGTTAGGCAAAACAGACTTTAGCGGCCGCTTTTTGTACGCCCAAGCCAACCCGGCGGAAGCGCCACCTCAAAATAGCGCCCAAACTTTGCCAGTCCTGCTGGTACCTTTTGACTTTAAAAATGCCGTCCAGCGACCTTTGTCTGAGTGGAAAAAAGCAGAAACACCCAAACCTGATAAACAGCAAACACCTTCTCCCACGCCAAGTCCTGAGAATCAATAGATGCTGGGTCGATCGAATTTGGTAAGAAACAAGACATTCGGTATAGCCTCGGAGCAAGCTGAGATAGAATTTGAAGAACAAATCCCAAAACCTCTCAATTCCCAACATTCCTCGCCTAAAATACAGAAAAGTCTAAATCTAAACTGTATTCAAGCGGCGTGCATTACTCCCAGGAAAGGGCGAATATGTTTCAGACAGCACTCAACCAAGGTACGACAGCAACGGATACAGCGCTTGACGTTGAACTCCGCAAGGTCTTTAAGGTATTTAACGGCGAAACCGCAGTCCGCGGAGTTGACCTCAGCATTCGTCAAGGAGAATTCTTTAGCATTCTCGGGCCCTCCGGCTGCGGTAAGACTACCACGCTGCGCTTAATCGCTGGGTTCGAGACTCCCTCGGCGGGCGAATTGATGATTCGCGGCCAGTCGATGACCAATACTCCAGCTTACCGCCGTCCGGTAAATACTGTGTTTCAAAGCTATGCCCTGTTCGGACACATGAATGTCTGGGACAATATTGCTTTTGGATTGCGGATTAAAAAGCTGGGGAAATCGGAAGTAGAAGAACGGGTGCGGGAAGCTTTGCAATTGGTGAAGATGGAATCTTTCGCCAACAGGTTTCCGGGTCAAATGTCGGGCGGCCAGCAGCAGCGGGTGGCTTTGGCGAGAGCTCTGGTAAATCGACCGGCGGTTCTGCTGTTGGACGAGCCCTTGGGTGCTCTGGATTTGAAGTTGCGGAAGCAGATGCAGTTGGAATTGTCGAATTTGCATCAAGAGTTGGGTTTGACTTTTGTGATGGTGACTCACGACCAAGAAGAGGCGATGAGTCTTTCTAACCGGATTGCGGTGATGCACGAGGGCAGGATTGAGCAAATTGGTTCGCCTGAAGAAATTTATGAGTGTCCCCAGACTGCTTTTGTGGCGGATTTTATTGGGGATACTAATTTGTTTTCTGGTACGGTGGAGGCGATCGACCGATCGACTATTACAGTTCGCACATCAGCCAATCTGAAAATAATCGTTCAGCAATCGGATATGTGGAATGGCGTCATCGGTGACTCTGTGGTGGTTAGCGTCCGGCCTGAAAAAGTATATTTGAATCTCTACCAGCCGGAATTGTCGGTCAACTGTTTTGAAGGGCGGCTCAAAAACATTATGTACATGGGCACCCACGTTCATTACGTGGTTGAGTTGTCGTCCGGCGATAAAATTACGGTGCGCCAACCAAATACGGGCGGCTCTTTCCCAGACCCGCACACGCCGATTTATGCTTACTGGGGAACTACTGATTGTCTCGCGTTGGGCGATCGAAAATAATTAGTCAGTTGTTAGTTGTTAGTTGTTAGTTGTTAGTTGTTAGTTGTTAGTTGTTAGTTCCAATAACAGATAACCAATAACAGATAACCAATAACAGATAACCAATAACAGATAACCAATAACAGATAACAAATTACCAATCTTAGAATCTGTGCCTCCGACAAATCTACCAATTTCCAGGATTTTCCCGGCTAATTCCACACGCCGTCAGTTCCTAAAAAATTCGGCGGCGACAATTTCCGGGTTAGCTCTTTCCAGTTGCGGCTGGCGGCTTGCAGACGTACAATCTGCTCCTCCTGTCAAAGGTGCTGCCGACCAACTTTTCATCTATACTTGGGCAGGCTATACCGATAAAGCTTTGCTCGATCGCTTTGCTGAAAAAACCGGCATTCGCGTAGTCGCCGACGTGTTTAGCTCCAACGAAGAGATGCTGGCTAGAGTTCAAGCTGGTGGCGGCCGCGCCTACAGCATCATTTACCCGTCTGACTACATGGTGGTTCAGATGACGGAACTGGGGCTGTTGACTCAATTAGACCACTCGATTTTGGGCGGACTCGATCGACTAAAAAAACAGTTTCAAAACCCTGTATACGACCCTGGAAACCGCTACAGCGTTCCTTTGAGCTGGGGAACCACAGGCTTGATTTACAACAGCGAACAACTCAAAGAAGCTCCAGAAGATTGGAGCTATTTGTGGCAGCACAAAAAAGAGTTAGCAAGGCGAATGACGCTAGCGAGCGATGTTCGAGAAGTCATGGGCGCTGCGTTGCGAATGCTGGGCTATTCTCTAAATTCTACGAACCAAGAGCAAGTTAAACAAGCTTACGAAAAGCTGGTGGAACTCAAACCTGCGATCGCATCTTTTACCACGGATGCTTGGCGGCCGCAAATGCTGACGGGGGATTTGAAGATAGCCATGTGTTATTCTTCGGATGCCAATGAAGTAATTTCAGATAACGACAAATTAAAGTATGTCGTGCCCAAAAGCGGTTCTTCTCTGTGGACTGATACTTTAGTAATTCCCAAAGGTGCTCCCAATCCCGATGCAGCTTATAAGTGGATTAACTTTATGTTGCAAGCGGATGTCGCTGCTTCTCTAGTAGAAAGGCTCAGTTTTTCAACTCCTTCGGAAGATGCTTATAGTTTGCTGACGCCGGAAGTTCGCGAAAACGAGCTTCTTTTCCCTTCGGAAGCTGTTTTGAAAAATTGCGAAGGTGTGGCTCCTGTAGGGAAATTTATGGAAGTGTACGATCGCTATTGGACTAAATTAACCGCTGGTTAACCCTAACCTGTAGGAGCAAATTTGACCAACAATCTCTGACTCTCGCCCCCAGAGTCGATCGCCCGCATCAATTTTTCCGACAATAAGTCGATCTGGTACATTTAGATTTACCGTTGGGTGGGGGCGGGTTTATACGAATTCGGGCTTTGAAATTAAAGATTTTGGTGAATTCGCCCCTACCGCTCAAAAATCCAAACTATTATTTATGGCTGTTTCTACCAAAGCTCCCCCTCCGATTCCTCCCACTGCTCCAGTCAAGCCTGAAAGCGTCCCCCCATGGTCAAAGTGGACAGGCCCGCTAGCATTGCTCGGCCCTTCTGGCTTGTTCCTGGTTTTATTATTAGTAATACCAACTCTGGTGATTTTTCAACTTAGCTTGGTACCAAATATTAAGCCGGGAGATTTGGTAAATCCTTCGGGAATCGGCAACTACCTGCGAGTGTTTGAGCCGCTTAACTTGCAGGTGATGGGTCGATCGCTCTTTTTTGCCACGGGAACGACTATTCTGTGCTTGCTGCTGGGATTTCCTGTCGCTTACTGGATCGCGCTCAATGTCTCGCCCAAGTGGCGGAATTTAACATTGTTGGGCTTTGTGTTGCCGCTGTGGACTTCTTCACTTTTGCGATCGTATGCTTGGATTACAATTCTGCGTCCTACGGGCGTTCTCAACTCGCTCCTGGGACTTTTGGGCATCCCTCCTCTAGAATTGTTAAATCAAAGTTCCGCCGTTCTAATCGGCATGGCTTACAGCTATTTGCCCTATATCGTAACCATTCTCTACGCTTCCTTGGAAAAGCTCGATCGCAGATTGCTAGAAGCGTCTCAGGATTTGGGCGCGAATCCGGTAGAAACTTTCTGGAAAGTGACAGTACCGCAGACTATGCCGGGGATTGCGGCGGGTTCTTTGCTAGTATTTATTAGCTGTTTGGGGGATTTTGTCGATCCAGAGTTGCTCGGTGGAGCTTCTAGCATGACGGCAGCTCGTTTGATTTACAATCAGTTTTTGGGGGCGACTCAAAATTGGGGGCTGGGTTCGGCTCTGAGTATGGTATTAATCTTTGCAGTGAGTATCGGAATTGCACTTTTACTCAAATATGGCGATCGTAATGCAGTTTAAGAAGAAGGAAGAAGGAAGAAGGAAGAAGGAAGAGGGAAGAGGTAAAAATAATTATAGTTTTCCCAATTCCCAATTCCCAATTAGCAATTCCCAATTACCCGATTAACAATTCCCAATTACCGATTAACGAGATATGGAAAATACCGCCGACAATCCACAGGAGGAAATACAACCCGATATGTACTTAAAACCTAAATTTAAGATTTCTTGGCAGGCAATATTTACCGTTTCAATGTTTTTTTATATGTACCTGCCAATTTTGGTACTCACATTTTACAGCTTTAACAAATCCCGTTTTAGCGCCGGCTGGGAAGGATTTACTTTAGATTGGTACGTTAAATTATTTAGCGATACGCGGATTTTAATAGCCCTGAGAAACAGTTTAACAGTTGCTGTTTGTGCAGTTGCCATCTCGGCGGTACTCGGCACTTTAATGGCCGTTGGTTTAGCCCGCTACCGCTTTCCCGGCAAAAGTTTATATCAGGGAGTTTCCTACTTGCCGATTATTATTCCAGATATTGCGAGCGCGGTTGCTACTCTGGTATTTTTAGCAGCGCTAGCTATTCCTCTGAGTTTGTGGACAATTGTTGCCGCCCACGTTGTGTTTTGTCTGGCTTACATTGCTCTAGCTGTTTCTACGAGATTGGCAGATTTAAACCCTTATTTAGAAGAAGCTGCCTTGGATTTGGGTGCAACGCCTATTGAAGCTTTTATTCAGGTTTTGCTACCTCAATTAATACCTGGAATTGTTTCGGGTTGTCTGCTATCTTTTGTGCTCAGCATGGACGATTTTTTGATTGCGAGTTTTACCGCAGGTAGCGGGACTACAACTCTACCGATGGAAATTTTTAGCCGGATTCGGACTGGTGTAAAACCTGATATTAATGCTCTGAGCGTGCTCTTGATAGTAGGTTCGGGAGGATTGGCGTTTTTAGCGGAATATTTGCGCGGTAGGGGCGACCAAAAACAGGCTCATTAGTCGTCAGTAGGGGCGGTGCCCCCGTGCCCGCCCTCTCTCTTAGTAGATTAGTCATTAGTCGTAGGGTGCGTCGCCACAGAAAATTTCTAACTTAATATCGACAATCTCATAGCGACGCACCTGATAGCATTGAGAAAATATCTGCGTTAATCCGCGTTAAGGAGCGATTTCCCTATAAGTCATAGTCGTAGGGTTCGTCGCCACAGAAAATTTCAACTCAATATCAACAATCTCACAGCAACGCACCTGATAGCATTGCCACCGACTAAAGAACTCAAATTAGGTGCTATACTAAAACGGATTTGACTGAATGTTAATGCAGGCGGCTGTTAGGCAGTGAACAAAACTAGATAATACCCATATCGGATATAATGTGCCAGTGCCATAATACAAAAATGCGGAAAGATTTTAATAAAAATCAGGAGTTCTTGTGAAGATTGTACTCGCAAAAATATTAGAACACAAAGAGGCTTACGCCAACTTGCCACTATTCCAATATATGCGGGATGCAAGTTTATCTGAAGAACAGCGGCTGTCTTTTTACCCGTGTATGGCGCATTTTATTCTGAGTTTTGGGGATATCAACAAATATATGCTGCGCTCCGAGCCGACAAGCGATGAGTACCAGCAGCGGGTGAACATTCATACCTATGAAGACGACCACCATTGGCTTTGGTACCTTGAAGATTTTGCCAAACTCGGTTTCGATAATCGGTGCACTCCAACGAACCTGATGCGTTTTTTGTGGAGCGACGAAACACGCCAAAATCGAATTCTAACTTACCGCCTGGCTGCTCTCATTTCTACAGCAAGTGCTGTAGAACGGCTTGCCATAATTGAGGCGATTGAAGAAACTGGAAATGTCCTTTTCAGTACCGTGCAGGATCTGGCAAAAGCCATTGAGTTGCGGCGCAACATCGAATTGCGATACTGCGGGGCATTTCACTTTAACCTAGAGTCAGGTCATTTGGTAGGAAGCGATCGCATTGATATTTCAGAAATTTGCCTCAATGGTGCGATTCAGACCCACTGTCTGGAGCTCGTTGATGAAGTCTTTGGGTTATTTGAGTCGTGGACTCACGAACTCCTCAGCTATGCAAAAGAAAATTCCTCAGCTATCCAAAAGCACACTTCTTTTTTAGGTTAATTCGATTCCTTAAAAGTCTAGCCATTGACTAAAGATCTCAAATGGGATCTATAGACAATCTCATAGCGACGCACCTGATAGCATTGAGAAAATATCTGAGTTAATCCGCGTTAAGAATCGGTTTTCCTAGAAGTTTTAAAGGTTCGCAACACGGATTGAACGGGAGCAACGACATTACTAAGAGGTGCTAACTAACCGTAAGGTGCGTCAGGAGAAAAATTATTAATCTGCGTACACCCTACAATAACTAACTAACCTTCCGCTCGGGAAGGTGGTAATTTCACTTTACTAGCCAAACCTACTGCTTCCAAGGCTTGAATTGTCATCCAGGTGAAGTCAATTTCCCACCATTTCATACCGTGACGGGCAGAGTATTGATAAGCGTGGTGGTTGTTGTGCCAGCCTTCCCCGTAAGTCAAAACTGCAACCCACCAACAGTTAGTAGAACTATCTTCGGTTTCGTAAGTGCGGTAGCCAAATTTGTGAGTTGCACTGTTCACAAACCAAGTGCAGTGATATACCAAAACTAAGCGGGCAAAGATTACCCAAACTACAAATGACCAGCCTGCTACAAAGTAAAGCAACACGCCAAAGACGATTTGCATCGGGAGAAAGTAGTTTTGCAAAAATCGGTAAAATGGATCGCTGGCAATGTCTTTTGTACAGCGGGGAATTTCAGCGTGAGCCGGGCCTTTATATAGCATCCAGCCGAGGTGACTCCACCAAAAACCCTTTTGGGCATTGTGAGGGTCGATCGCATTTTGGTCAGAGTGGGTGTGGTGCAATCGGTGCAGTCCAACCCAATCAATTATTCCTCCTTGACAGGCAAGGGCTCCGCAAAATGCTAGAAAGTATTCTACGAATTTTGGTGCCTGAAAACTGCGGTGGGTGAGCATACGATGCCATCCGAGAGTTATTCCCAAACCGCCTGTTATCCAGTGCATGAATACTGTTAAACCAACTGCTGTCCAATTGAAGTTGCTGGGAAGCAGTGCGAACAAAGCACCGATGTGAAGTCCTGCTAAACTAATAACGTGCTTCCAATTGTATTGGAGTTTTTCTTGCGTTGCTATTGTCATTCTATTTTTGGTTTCTGATGAGATGCCGAGCTAGATTCACGCATAAAAGTTTGGATTGAGCAGTGAACTTTCTTGCTGCACACTTACCCAAACGAATCAAAAATGAATGAATTATAGATTTAGGATGAGGATTGAAAAAGATTTACGGTTTAATGAATGAAAATAAAAACTTTGGCTGCTAAACAAAATTTTTTGTTCTCAAATCTATTATAACTGATTATGGTTTTGGTTGGGTCGATCGCACAAGATGATTCAATCTCAGTTCAACCCAACCTTTAGCGATCGCAAAAACAGGATTAGGCATTGGTCACGAGCCATTAGTCCAGAACTGATGACCGACAACCAATGACTAAATTGCCGATCGCCCTATTTTTCTGCTAACTTCACTTTGGTTGCCAAACCCAGCGATTGCAGCAGTTGAATTGTCATCCAGGTCAAATCGATTTCCCACCATTGGAGACCGTGGCGAGCGGAGTATTGGAAAGCGTGGTGGTTGTTGTGCCAGCCTTCGCCGTAGGTGAGCAAAGCCACCCACCAGCAGTTAGTCGAACCATCGCCGGACTCGTAGGTGCGGTAGCCGAATTTGTGGGTAGCGCTATTAACCAGCCAAGTGCAGTGGAACACCACTACAATCCGCATGAATACGCCCCAAACCACGAAAGACCAGCCGCCTAATAAATAAAGCAACACACCGAAGACAATTTGGAGGGGTATAAAATATGCTTGGAGAAACTTGTATACTGGGTCGTCGCCGATGTCTTTCGTAAAGCGGGGGATTTCAACTCGGATCGGCAGATCTGACAGCATCCAGCCCATGTGGCTCCACCAGAAGCCTTGATTGGAATCGTGGGGATCTGTTTCCGTGTCGGAATGGATGTGGTGTAACCGGTGCATTCCTACCCAGTCAATCGGGCCGCCTTCACAGGACAGGGTGCCACAAATCACTAGGAAGTATTCGAGCCATTTCGGTGTTTGAAAACTGCGGTGGGTGACGAGACGGTGAAATCCGAGGGTTATTCCTAAACCACCTGTTACCCAGTGCAGGAATACTGCTAGACCGACCGCAGACCAGCTAAAGTTACCGGGCAGCAAAGCAAATAAAGCGCCGGTGTGCAGAAAGGCCATAAAGCCTATGACAGGCCAATCAGGAGAAGTTTTTTTGGAAGTTACAATCGTCATGAATATCTTATGTTTACAAACTAGGGGCCGCATCTACGCCATAATGAACAGCGCGCACGCAAGTGGTGAGCGAGGTATAGATGAATAGCGTTTCACGGCTACAGGAAGCAGAACAGGCACTCTTTCAGATTTTTTCTGGTATTGACGCGACAGTCAAGCAAAATCTTCAAAGAGTCTTAAAAGCTTTTCGCAGCCACCGGGTTGGAGTCCACCATTTTGCAGGAGTTACGGGTTACGGCCACGATGATTTGGGTCGGGAGACTTTGGACGGGGTATTTGCCGAAGTTGTAGGGGCCGAGGCGGCAGCGGTGCGGGTACAGTTTGTTTCGGGTACTCACGCGATCGCCTGTGCTCTGTTTGGCATCCTGCGTCCCGGTGACGAAATGTTGGCAGTGGCTGGTTCTCCCTACGATACTTTAGAAGAAGTGATCGGCTTGCGGGGGCAAGGTCAAGGTTCACTTATTGACTTCGGCATTAGTTACCGTGAGTTGCCTCTAACTCGCGAAGGTAGTGTGGATTGGCAGACATTGAGCTCTGCTATTTCAACAAAAACTCGCCTGGTTTTGATCCAGCGCTCTTGCGGTTATTCTTGGCGATCGAGTCTGTCTATTTCTGAGATTAAAAAAATCGTCGATCTAGTCAAACATCAGAATCCTAACACAATTTGCTTTGTTGATAATTGTTACGGCGAGTTTGTTGATGATTGCGAACCTACTGCTGTGGGTGCAGATCTGATGGCGGGTTCTTTAATCAAAAATCCAGGGGGTACGATCGTCCCTGCGGGCGGTTACGTGGCCGGGAGGGCGGATCTGGTGGAGGCGGCAACTTGTCGCTTGACAGCGCCCGGCATCGGTAGCAGCGGGGGCGCGACTTTTGATTTGAACCGCTTGCTGTTTCAGGGTTTGTTTATGGCCCCGGGGTTTGTGGGCGAGGCGATGAAGGGCAATCATTTGACGGCTTATGTTTTTTATAAGCTGGGTTATCGGGTGAATCCGATTCCTTTGGCGAAGCGCAGGGATGTAATTCAGGCGATCGAATTCGGTTCTGCTGATAAGTTAATTGCTTTCTGTCGGGCTGTGCAGCAAAATTCCCCAGTCGGTTCGTATTTAGACCCAGTACCGGCGCCGATGCCGGGATACGAGAGTCAGTTGGTGATGGCTGGCGGTACTTTTATTGATGGCAGCACCTCGGAGTTTTCAGCAGACGGGCCTCTGCGAGAACCCTATGTGGCTTTTTGTCAAGGGGGTACTCATTGGACTCATGTGTCGATCGCCCTGGAAGCTGCGATCGAGGCTGTCGGGCCGGCCAAATAAGTAGAAGGAAGAAGGAAGAAGGAAGAAGAACCCCCCTGCCCCCCAAGGGGGAAGGAAGAAGGAAGAAGACTTATTAACAAGACTTACGCACTCCAGTCCATGAGCGTAAGTCCTGTCCTAATTAAGTTATGCCGATCGCCAAAATGCCTAAAATTTTATTCACGTCTTTGAGATAATACTCGCTTAAATCTATTTCTATTTCTTGCCCTTGCAGTTTCAGGAATTGCCAAATACTTCCCGTTGTGACAACTCCGTAAATTGCCTCAACTTCATTACCAGATCGCTCGTTAAATATTCTAGCAGCAACCATTTCAGCAGCGCACTGCCCCAAACCTGCATTAATATTTTCTTTTTTGGCTTCGACAATCGTAATTACTGGGGCAGTAATTATAAAAACTTCTGGGGATTTGGTAACAATAAAATCACAAATTCCTTTTAACCCTTTAGCTTCGTCAACGGTGAAATCAACTCCAGAGAATAAATTTACTGACTCATTCTTTTGTCTTTTCAATTCTACCAAAATTGGAGCTATGATGAGTTCCGATCGCGCTTTCTCACTGTTGCTGCCGCGGACGATCGGCTGATAGTATTGCAAAGTATCTTTCAGCCATTGACTGCTTTCTACTTCAGGTGCGTCCGCAAAAATATTTAACCTTTCCAAAGTAGTTAGGTTAAAGTCTTTTTTGACCCTTTCTAAATTAAATTCGCTGTAAACCATTGCGGTTACTTTGTACTATTTATTATAGGGAGTATTCACCATTAATTTTAACTCACATCTTGTACAAATGACTAATGATTCTTGGTTTGGTGCGTCGCTCATCGATTGTTTATTTTTTGAGAGATTCTTTGTGGCGACGCACTCTACGACTAAGAGGGCGGGCCCGCACCATCCACCGCCCCTACTGACTAATGACTAATTGCCCGATCGGCTAAATTTGTCACTAAACGGCCGTCTTCCATGTAGATAATGCGATCGGCAATATCGAGAATGCGGTTGTCGTGCGTTACGAGCAAAATCGTGCAGCCTTGTTCCTTTGCTAGTGTCTGCATAATTTCTACCACATCTCGCCCGGATTGTTTGTCTAAAGCCGCCGTCGGTTCGTCCGCTAACACTATTTTAGGCCGACTGACTAACGCCCGGGCGATCGCCACTCTTTGTTTTTGTCCTCCCGAAAGATTTTCTGGGTAATAATTGACGCGATCGCCTAAACCCACAGCCTCCAACATTGATATTGACAAAGCATCCATATTCTGATTCAGCATTTCCTTATGTAATTCCAAAGACATCCGCACATTTTGCTTAGCCGTCAAAAACGTCATCAAGTTATGCGCTTGAAAAATATAACCAATTTGCTTTCTCAACTTAGTTAACTGATTCTTACTAGCGCCCCGTATTTCTTCCCCCAGAATATTCAGACTCCCTTCTTGAGCCGAACGCAGGCCGCCTAACATCGTCAGTAAAGTTGTTTTACCCGAACCAGAAGGCCCCGTCATAATTACTATTTCCCCAGAGTTGATATCGAGATTAATATCAAATAAAGCTTGTTTTTTGAGGGATCCTTTGCCGAAGTAATGGTTGAGGTTTTTGACGGAGATTACAGCTTGATTTGTGATAGTTGGGTCGAAGTTCGCGGGAGAATTTAGGGTTTGCATGGTGATTTTTTGTGTTTTTTAATGTTTGTAGTGAGGACTTCAGTCCTCTCTTGAATGCGGACTAAAGTCCTCACTACGAACCTCATTGATTAACCTGTTCGTAGTGAGGACTTCAGTCCTCTCCAAATGCGGACTAAAGTCCTCACTACGAACCTTTTTTTTGATGCGGACTAAAGTCCTCACTACGAACCTCTTTTTTGCTGTGAAACAGGAGTTTTTTTTATTCTAGAAAATGTCGGCGGGATCCGCCGATCGCAATTTCCGCAAAGCCAGCGCCCCAGAACCAGTACACATCACAATTGTCAAACCCAACACAGTAGTCGCTCGATTTGCCGTCATCGCAATTGGCAGCAATGTCGCAGATTGCGCTAAGGAATACAGTCCGTTAGCCAAAACAATTCCCGGCATAAAGCCCAAAACAGCTAACAGCAATGCTTCCTGAACTAAAACTCCGACTAAATAGCGATCGCTATATCCCATTGCTTTTAAAGTCGCGTACTCAGCCAAGTGATCCGAAACATCAGAGTAAAGAATTTGGTAAACAATAATCAAACCAACAATGAATCCGATAATTGTACCGAATCCGAAAATAAAGCCGATCGGAGTAGCATTTCCCCAATAAGCTTTTTCAATTTCTGCAAATTCTGCTAATGTCAGAACCTTCACATCATCCGGCAAAATAGCTTTCAACATTGATTGAACTTTGAGGATGTCAGCCCCCGGTTGCAACTGAATTAAACCCACATCAATTTCATCTGGTTTGCGTTCTGGAAATAAATTCATGAAAGTAGAATCGCTAGCAATGACATTGCCATCAGCCACGAAAGAAGTACCGAGAGTAAATACTCCTCCTACTTGAATATTGCGTTTGTTAAGTTCAGTTTCGAGGGTAGATTGTGTATTAAAAATATTGGCAATTTCCCCATACTCAGGTCTAGAAGCTTGGTCAAATAACACATTATTGAACTTTTGCAGTTGAGCCAAATTCTGATTGACATCTGGCAAAATAAATGTTGTGTTGCCAGGATCTATGCCAAAAATTAAAATTCCTCGCGTAGTGCGGTTTGTGGGATTTCGCCACTGTCCCATCCCAATATATAAAGAAGTAACAGACTTGACTCCCGCGACTCCTTGTGTTTGATAAAGTCGCTCTCTTTTGAACTGTTTTACCGCAGCAAAAGTTTCAAATTGAGGATTGATTAACACTAAATCTGTCTGTAAACTTTCGTGCGGCTTAACAGCAGAATCGAAGAGTGCATCTTGAAAGCCGAGTTGCACAAAAATCAGAATATCTGCAAAGGCAATTCCGGCGATAGCAACAGCGAGGCGGGTTTTTTCTCTGGTTACTTGCAACCAAGCAAGGGGTGTTTTGCGAAACATAATATTTGGGGAATTGGGAATTGGGCATGGGGCATTGGGCATTGGGCATTGGGCATTGTTATTTCAAAAAATTGAAGCTGTTTGTTCAATTTTGCGTTGCCGCATTAGGAGAAATAAAGGCAAACCCAGGGAAACACCAACCAGTAAATTACTCGCAATATAAATCCACAAGTTTTTCATTTTTAGACGCGAACCTTCGCTAAATACAAAAATCCACAAAACCACGGAAGATACGATGACATCCATGCCGAAAAAACCGGAAATTTGATTCGCAAATAATTGTCCGAAGAACTCGTTGACATTCAACCCTTTTTCTAAGAGAAACTGGATAAATTGCGAATAGGGCAAAGCTGTTTCTAGAATACAGAGAACTAAGTAGGCAATCTTAAGCATTGGAAAACCTCGACTTTGTTAATGTTAAATCGCTATATAGCCTTTCTCAAAAAGATGAGGTATAATCGACAGCTTATATAACCACTTAAGCTAAGAGGGCTAAAGCCCAACAACGTACCTCATCTTTATGATAATCGCTGTATTTGCGAGTTTACTCAGCATTACTGAGTGCTTTAATATCGGATTGCATAATTAAGTTAATATTGCGCGAAATCTTGTCAATCTCCCAATCCCACCAGCGCATTTGTAATAGTTGAGCCACCTCAGCATCGCTGAAACGCTGTTTGATTAAACCTGCGGGGTTTCCGCCGACAACGGTGTAAGCGGGAACATCTTTTGCCACAACAGATTTGGCAGCAATTATCGCACCGTCGCCGATTTTAACTCCGGGCATAATCGCGGATTCATAGCCGATCCAAACATCATTGCCAATAATGGTATCGCCTTTGCTTGGCAGTTCCATTAATAGATTCATTGCTGTTTCCCAGCCGTTCCCAAAGACTGGAAATGGATAGGTAGAAATGCCGTCTAGTTTGTGATTTGCACCGTTCATGATGAATTTGACGTTGGTGGCGATCGCACAAAATTTACCAATAATTAATTTTTCACTTCCGTAATTGTAAAGTACGTTTCTCTCGAAATTTTCCGGATCGATCGGATCGTCGTAGTAAGAGTAATCACCGACAACAATATTGGGCGATTTAACAAAGTTTTTGATAAAGCAAACCCGGCGCTGGTTTGCCATCGGATAAGGTAGGTTTGGATCTGGCCCTAATTCTGCCATAAATTTCAATCTCAAAGGTTCGTAGTGAGGACTTTAGTCCTTCTGAATTGCTACTTGTACCTGCAAATTTGTCAATCCCGCAACTTGTTTGCTAGCTTCAGGATTCAGGTGAATTTTCACTTCCACAACTCGGCTGTCTAAGTTTTCTCCCGGCTGGTTGCTAAACACGTTTTGTTTGCTGACTTTTAACCCGATTTCTTTAACAGTTCCCGGCAATTCTCCTGAAAATGCTTGGCTGGTAACACCTGCTTTTTGCCCAACCTTGATTTTGCTGATGTCGGTTTGGTAAACTTCGGCAACGACTACCATTTGCTGAGTTTCTCCTACGTCTGCAATGCCGTCATCGCTGATTTTCTCTCCTGCACGGGTGTGAATTTTGAGGATTTTTCCGGGTTGCGGAGTGCGGATGTAAGCTTGATTTAATTCGGTTTGGGTGCGCTTGACTTGGGCGATGGCGCTGTTGATTTCGGTTTGGGCTGCTTGGATATCTACTGGGCGTACTTCGCCTATTTTGTCGAGAGTTGCTTGGGCTTCTTTCAGTTCTTCGCTGCCACTGTTTTTGATGCGCTTAAGTGTTGCTTCAGATTCTACTAACTGCTGGATTGCTGTACTGTTGATTCTGGCAAGATTTGCTTCGGCTTCGTTGAGTTGCTGGATTGCTGTACTGTTAATTCTGGCAAGATTTGCTTCGGCTTCTTCAAGCTGTTGTTTTGCCGTACTGTTGATGCGGCTGAGATTTGCTTCGGCTTCTTTAACTTGCTGGCGACTTGTTTCTAATGCCAGCCGTTTGCTGTCCATTACCGATTGAGAAATAGCGCCTTCGGCAACAAGTTCTTTGTGCCGCAGGTATTCGGTTTCGGCATTATTTGACTCGGCTTTTAATTTGTTAATTGCTGCTGTTTGTGCTGTTTTTTCTCCTTGCCATTGTGCAGTTATGCGGCTAATTGTTGCTGTTTGTGCTTTCCTTTCTCCTTGCCATTGTGCGGTTATTCTGCTGATGGTTGCTTGCTGTGCGGTTTTTTCTCCTTGCCATTGTGCCTGCAGCCGATCGACTGTTGCTTGTTGCGCCTCCCGGTTTCCTTGCAATTGGGCTTCTAGCTTGCCAATTGTCGCAGATTGTGCTGCAAGTTCTCCCGACTTGGCGCCCGCTTTTACCTTGGCTAAATTGGCTTCAGCAACTTTGACTTTTTCTTTGGCTTCGTCTAAAGCAGATTTTAGCCGATCGCCCGCATCCAAAATTGCGATCGATTGCCCTGCTTCGACGCGATCGCCCTCTTTGACTAAAAGCTTCGCCACGCGATCGCCATCCAACGCCTGCGACACCCCCAACCGAATCACTTCCCCCAGCGGTTCCAATCTTCCCAAAGCCGTGATTTTTCGGGGCGGAGGTGTTTCTACGGGTAAAGGTTCAGCATTTTTAGCTAAAGATCCAAACTGAGAAATGCCGTAAAAAGTTGTACCCACGCTAATAGCAGCGCCAGCAACTACCAATCCCATTACCAATTTATTTTTAGGCTTGATGAAAGATTGAAAATTCATATTCCTCCTAAATTTGCGGTTGTTTTTTTTCTAAATAAGCGAGTAATATATTTTTTAATACATTCGCTTGTTCTGTAAAAGATATCCTTTCGCCTTGATAAAATCTTCTTGCCACCAAACCGTCAATATAACAAATGACAAATTTAGCGAGCGCTGGATCGGAGATCCCCAGGTAGCAAATGAGTGCCTCTTCATAACGCTTTCCTGCTAGCTGGAGTGCTTGATTGCTATCAATCTCTTTGCGAGTCTTTTGGTGGCAAAACTCGAAGGTGATTAACAGATTCTTCAGCATATAATCTTCAATTCCGCTGAGATAATTCATCAGTTGTTCAACTTTTTCTCCGAGAGTTGGTGGATTTCCTAACTCAGCCAGTGCTTCTTCTTTTGTATCTTCATAGCTCAAATATACAATTAACTGCTCGAACAAACTTTCTTTACTCGGGAAATAGTGGTAAAGGGTTCCTGTAGAAACTCCAATTCCTGAGGCAATTTCTCGCATTGTGACGGAGGAATAGCCTTTTTCGGCAAAAAGCTCAAAACTTTTGTTCAGTAATTCTTTGCGGTACAATTCGCGGTCAACTATTTTTGGCATAGGTCGATCGATCTTAAGATTTTTGATTCTGGATCCTAGGTTATCGGAGATTTAAGGGCGATCGACCGAATATTCCTATATCGAACATCCGATATAGTATAAACTAATACAAAGAAAGCTTTTGACGGCTGAGCTTGGAAAAAAATAAGTATATCGAACAGTTGTTATAATTAATGTTGCACAGACTATCATAGCTTGTCAAGGGGTGGAGTCTAATTATTTTTAGAGTCGATTTGTCGGGGCGAGTTTAGCCTAAAATCCAAAACACCCCGCCATCAATCTGCGTCAGTCAGTCGATTTTAGATTTTAGATTTTAGAATGGGAAATGACAGATTGCGATCGTGGTTTTGAGCCGATCTAGAGTAGCATTCTTTTTTTTAACTCTTAATTATTATGAAAGTACGAACCTACGAAATCGGCGACACTGAAAAAATTGTCAAACTATTTTACGACACCGTGCACGAAGTAAATATCCGCGATTATACAACAGCCCAAGTAGATGCTTGGGCGCCAGCAGATACCGATATTCAAACATGGATGCAAAGTTTAAGCAGTAAATTTACCTTCGTAGCAGAAGAGGGCGATACAATCGCAGGTTTTGGAGAATTAGAAATCAACGGCCATATCGATCGCTTCTACTGCCACAAAAACTTTCAAAGACAAGGAGTTGGGACGCTAATTTTAACACAAATTGAGTCAAAAGCCAAAGAATTAGGACTTAGAAAGTTATTTACCGAAGCCAGCATTACAGCTAGACCTTTTTTTGAAACCCAGGGATTTATGATGATCCGAAAGCAAGAAGTAGAGCGGAGAGGACAAAAATTTATTAACTTTGCAATGGAAAAAAATATATAAAAACCACCTTTTGTGTAAAATTAGATCGCAGAGTTGTGTGGAGGAGCTGCGATGGTTACGGAAGCGACAAATGTACTGGGCACAAAATTAGAAACTTGCTGCACATCGCCGATGACAGGCTATTATCGGGACGGAAAATGCAATACGGGTGGCGGAGACTTAGGGGCTCACACCGTTTGTGCAAAAGTAACAGAAGAGTTTTTGAAGTACACCAAAAGAATGGGAAACGATTTGAGTACCCCGGTTCCAGACTTTAAATTTCCGGGATTGAAACCAGGGGATTGTTGGTGTTTGTGCGCGCCTCGTTGGAAGGAAGCAATGGATGCTGGATGTGCGCCGCTTGTGGTTTTGTCGGCGACTCATGTCTTAACTTTGGAATACGTTTCTTTGGACGAGTTGAAGGAACACGCTGCTGATTTGTAGGAATGTGCGATCGCTTTTAGTCGATAAGGGCGATCGCACTTTTCCGATAAATACCAAATTTATCATCATTTGCGACTGAAGTATTTAAAGGCGATCGATGTCATTATAAAGTTTTATGATTTAGTTGGCGCTCCCCACTTACAAATAGACTCTGGCTTGAGAGGGCAAGTTTTGGGAGCCGGATTTCCGCTGAGGGAAAGCGCAGTCAGTTTAGTCAAAGATTTTAAGGAGTTGATGTCACTAATTTGATTGTCGCTGAGATTGAGTTCACTGACTTTAGTCAAAGATTGCAAGGATTTGACATCGCTGATTTTATTGTTGTTGAGGTATAGCCAATTTAGCTTAGTCAAAGATGGCAAAGGCGTGATATCGCTGATTTTATTAAACCCAAGATAGAGCCAACTCAGATTAGTCAAAGATTCCAGCGGTTTGATGTCACTGATGTTATTACCCCCAAGGTTTAGACTCGTCAGTTGAGTAAAATATTTCAAGGGTGTGATATCGCTGATTTTATTGTTTTTGAGATCGAGTTCGGTGATACTTGACAGTTTTTGATTAGCCACCTCGCACTCAGTAGTTCCTGCTGTCTTCAACAACACCTCAACAGTATTTTTGGCTTCAGCACTCAAAGAAGCTTTCTCGCGACACAGTTGAGCAAATGTTCCTTGACTGTTTCCCGGTTTCGTCTCGGAGGCTGACTCCGAAGGTTTATTTTCACATGATGCGAGGAGTACACAACAAGCAAGTGCGATCGACTTTGGTAAATTCATGTGTTTTTGTGCAACCGTAAGTGTCATAATCTTGTACCTCTAATTTTCAGCAACTGCATACAAGGACACCGCATTGCCATGTCCCGACAAAACATCAATTATAAACTCTCCTAATCAAATCACTCTGGCAACTTATACTGCCCGACAATCCGCTTCGCATATTCTGGCACGTGAGCCTCCAATTTTTCGGGATAATTCCGCTTCACATACAGATAATTGCGAGTGAAATGAGAATCAATTGAAAACCGAGCATATTCCAAACCCTTCGGCCCAATTCTCTCAATAAAAACTCCCATTAACTTCGCCGCCCACATCGGCAATGTCACTCCTTTTTCATAAGCCGGAATGCTCTGCTGAACCGCTTCTTTTCTGTTTCCCCGAGACATCACCGGCTGAGTGTTTAGCTGATCCGCTACCAAATCTAACATTTCTTGCCCAGTATCATTTCGTACCACAATCCACTGCCAGCCAAAAGGTGCACCCATGTAGCCCACAACTAAATCTGCCAAGGAATTCACATAATCAAAACAGCTCAAACAAGAAGGAGCAAAAACATCTTTCAATTCCTTCGTATTCAATCCAAAAAATGGCACTTTTTCCTCCGAACCATCTTCGTGTTTGAAATGAACGTTAAAGTCTTGCATAAACTCGTAAGACACCACCGTTTCAGGAGAACGGCTAGTCGTGTCTAGGAATTTTTGTAATCCCGCGCGGCTGACATTATCTACACAGGGAGTTCCGAGAACGTAGAGCTTTTCTAAACCGAGTTGTTTCTCGACTGTTCGCAATGCTTGAATTTGACAGCCAACGCCAATAACTAACAACCGCTTCATTCCCGACTTTTCGATTTGTTCCAACACTGAAAGGTTGGGAGATAGAGTTGGCTTGTTGACTTTTGCTGCCAAAATTTCTTCACGATTTCTAGCAATTATTGGCATCGGTTGAAAGCGGTCTTCTTTGGTATTTTGGACGCAGACAACGCCTTCAACGATGCCTTTTTCTAGCATTTCGATCGCAATTGTGCTGACAATTCCCGTCCACTGAGCGCCTTCTATTGGTTCTTTTTTCTTGGCCGCCATCATATTTTGACTGACGCCGAAGTACCAATCGTCGGGATTGTCGAGATTGCGCGATCGCCCGTGAATCTCCTCTTCCAGTTCTGCGATATGCTGAGTTAAGAAAGCGCAAGCTTCCTTGACATAATGGATATAATATGTATCGCACAAACCGCACTCGCTGCAAAGTTCTTTAGCGGGGCGGCGGCTGCCCGGTTTCAGGGCTTTAGATTTCTGGTGTTTAGTGGAATCTATGGCGGTCATCTAAATTGCAAATTTTATGGAGAAAGGGCTTTTGTTAGGATATCACACCCATTCCGGTGATGAAGTATTCGCGCTAATTAAACGTAAAATGGTGTTGGTATTCAGAAACCCCGAATAAAGACGAGCACGGGGGTACGCCCCCTACTAAAACCGGATTTCTCTATGTTATATTTTTGGGGATGAATATCCTTACTCCTTTAGTCCTCGCAGGCGGACTTTGGCTGTTTAGGAGCGAATTGTATTCGCCCGCAATCATTAGTATTTATCCGGATATAACAGGGTATTGCAGGAATAAACTGCAAAATAAAGGTATAAAAAAATGGTAAGATTGTTTGTGACAACAGCCGTTGCTGGCATCATGCTCAATATCGCAATTTCGAGCTTCGGATTTGCTGCTTTAATTCGCCCTGTTGTGGGTATGAATCAAACTGCTGTCGCTCTAGAAAGTATGTTGAACGCCACACAAAAGCCGGCGGCGATCGATTATTCGCGTTTGGGGATTGGCGGTGTGCGTTTGGGGATGTCTGTAGAAGAGGCTAAACGCAAGTTGGGCAAACCCCAGCGGGATGAAACGAAACCGGGTAGCAAGGCTATGGGTGGCAAGATTCGCACGCTAACCTACTCGAAATTGACGGTAGCAGCCTGGAATGGCAAAGTTTATTTAATTTCTACTACGAATCCCAAGTACGTAACAACGAGTAGTATTAAGGTAGGAGATAAAAGTCAAAAAGTCCTTAAAACTTACGGTTACAGCTCGCAATCGGTGCAGGGTGGAGTGAGTCGGTTGACTTACAGCAACGACCAAAAGGCCTCTAATTTGGTTTTGGAACTTAAGGGCGATCGCGTGCAAAAGATTATTGTCGGCACCCAGCTCAACTAAAATATTACACAACCGTCCAAAAATCCCCGTGTAGAGGTTCGTAGTGAGGACTTCAGTCCTTCTAGCTTCCGAGGATTTTCAGGTTTGCTGAAAACAAGTATTGAGAATCACGGGCAGTCTAGGTACGTTGTTGCGCTTTAGCGCTTTTATATATATCTATAAAGAGCGCTGAAGCGCAACAACGTACCTCTAGATTAATTCCACACATAAAAAAATAAGGTGCGAATTTCGCACCCTACCAGTTAGAAAATAAGGCGCGCAGCGCGCACCCTACTAATTAGCTGTTCTGGGGAACGGGAGCAGGAACGCTCGAACCGACTGAATTAGTCGGCGCGCCAGTCTTAGCCCGCTTCTTGATCAAGATTGGCTTGACGCTGTTTTCTCCACCAATAGGGGGATCTTCTTGTTGAGCGTAATCGGCGCCCATCCAAGCCGGACGGCTTTGATCGAAGGCCATTTGCAAAGCTGCTGCGGCGATCGCATGGGAGTCGTATTCCTCAGACAACTGAGACACCAGAGGTAAGAAAGATGCCATCCGTTCGCCGGCCAAAGCTTCGCGAACCTTACCCTGCATCTTTTCCAACTGACGAGCTTCTATTTGAGCCCGTGTCGGAATGTTTCGTACAGTCAAGCTCGATCGCACGTGGCGTTCAATCAAGCGCAATTTGCGGCGATCCACTGGTTGAATCAGCGTGATCGCAGTTCCTTCGCGGCCAGCCCGGCCCGTGCGTCCGATCCGGTGAACGTAGCTTTCTACGCTATCTGGCAAATCGTAGTTAATTACGTGAGTCAAGTGATCCACATCCAAACCGCGGGCCGCAATATCAGTCGCCACTACCCAGCGGACTTGACATTGGCGGAACCGATGCAGCAAACGTTCCCGCTGTGCTTGGTTCAAATTACCGTGATATTCATCAACACTGTGGCCTGCGGCTTGCAGTTGGCTGGTAAGTTCCGCCGCCGACTGCCGAGTCCGCACAAAAATCAGCGCCGATTCCGGGTCTTCCATTTCTAGGATTGGCTGCAAAGCTTTTGCCTTAGACCAGCCGCGGGGAACCATGTACACGCCTTGGCTGATGCGTTTCGGCGTTGCTTTTGGTTGTTCTACGGTGACGTTGACTGGGTTGCGCAAATGCCGCGCTACCAATTTCCGAATAGAAGCTTCCATCGTCGCCGAGAAAAATGCCGTTTGACGGTCTTTTGGTGCAGCATCCAAGATTCTTTCCACATCTTGGATAAAGCCCATGCTCAGCATTTCGTCAGCTTCATCCAAAACCAGCCACTGTACCTTGTCGAGTTTCAGGCTGCCGCGGCTGAGCATATCCAATATGCGTCCGGGTGTACCGACAACAATGTGAACGCCGCGCTTCAAACGCTGCATTTGGCGATCGATCGATTGACCGCCGTACACTGTCAGAACTTGCAGAGAGCGACCGAGTTTTACCGGGCCCTCGCTGCTGATACCGCTCAAATCGCGGATAGCTTCAGTTACCTGCATCGCCAATTCACGAGTCGGTGTCAGCACCAATGCTTGTACCGCTGTTACATCTAAATCAATCCGCTCCAAGATGGGCAACGAGAATGCTGCCGTTTTGCCCGTTCCAGTTTGAGCTTGACCCACAACGTCGCGGCCTGCTAGCAGGTGCGGAATTGCTTGTACTTGGATGGGAGTAGGTTCTGTAAAGCCGAGTGTTTCCAGATGGAGAACGAGTTCTTCGGAAAGACCCAAACCTTCAAACAATAAATTCATTAATTCTCCTAATAACGAGTCTTAGCCTTCTAAGTTGCCCAACTCGGATGCGGATTTCTGCTCTAGGGCAGGAACTCATTGTGAGTTCTGTATGGTGCTGCGCCTGCGCGCACCTTTTCAAATAGCAATCGAGTATAGGGCAGCTCCGTCGATGGTGACTAATTTACCGATTCGACAGCCGTCTTTGATTTTCTGACATCACCGATACCAACCGCCAGCGGTGGGGTTATCGGCTTCCAACATTCTTTAAACAGTACATTGGACTTCCTTTGAGGTACTTGCAAGCTTTCTCTCTAGGGCATTTTATAGTGAGGATGATGACCAGCCCCACTTTACTACATATATAGTAGTTACAGTTTTGTTGGTTCAGGCGCTATCCCGCAATCCGTCGCCTGCGGGATTCAACAGGGAATGTAGCGACCGTCAGTCGATTTTAGATTTTAGATTTTAGATTTTAGATTTACTCCACAGATGAATCTGGCAGCTTGAACTAGCGTCTAAAATTTTAACCTCTCTACTCCTGGCGTCGGCGGCTTCTATCCGTTTTTGGACTACCGTTACCGCCTATCCATCTCAACACTCTTTCGGGATACCGTTGTGGTGTAGGGCGGACGGCGAAGCAATCTCAAATTTTCCCCGCTTATTTCTGGCTTGTTATCATCATAACTCTTTACATTCAGAAACAAAACATTTAATTCGTTAAAATTCTCCGATCGTTCTGTAGAGATAACCGCACCCCGACGGGGCGGGTCGATTGCCAGAGAGGGGGTAAAAAAGTTTACAGCCCCTTTTCTACATATCTTTGCACAATCTTGCACTAATGGTTACTTTTCCTGAACAATCCGCTAATCGTTTTGGCTGGTGTCCGGTTTTTTTCGCCACACCGTCTGAGGCGACAATTCCAGCAACACTTAGAGTTTGACCCGCCTACAGACGGATACTTGCTTTCCGACACGAGCGTCAGAGTCGATCGCAAAGTTTTAGACTTAAAATTCAAGCTCGCAGATTCACTGCCCTGCAAATCAATTCTTTAATCTAAAATCCCAAATCTAAAATCCAAAAGCGACTTGACCGTAGAGGTCGTAGATATCTGAACTCGTAATTTTCACAGGTACGATCGATCCCAGCCGTGCTTCTCCTGTCACATAGACGAGTCCATCTACTTCTGGGGAAAATCGGGCGGATCTACCAATCAACTCGCCTGTCTCTGGTTGTTCTTGTTCTATCAGGACATCAACTACCTGACCGACAGATGCTTGATTCTTTTTCAATGATATAGGTTGTTGTGCCGCCATTACTGCATTGCGCCAAGTTTCCATTGTTTCTGGTGGCAGTTGATTTGGCAAACTGTAGGCTGGCGTGCCTTCTTCGGCGGAAAATGTGAATACTCCGACGTGATCGAATTCGTGGCGCTTGACAAAATCGAGCAAGTGTGCTGCGTGTTCGTCGGTTTCGCCGGGGAAGCCGACTATGAAAGTTGTCCGCATGACGGCACCAGGAATTGATGCTTTCAGCCGATCGACTATGGCATCATTGATCCCAGCTTGAAAAGGTCGATTCATCGCCCGCAGAATTTCCGGGTGCGAGTGTTGCAGGGGTAAATCCAAATACGGCAAAACGTTGGGCGTTTCGCGGATGGCTGCGACAACTTGGGGAGTCAAACCTGTTGGATAGGCGTAGTGCATCCGAATCCAAGGTACATCTACTTCACCCAAAGCCCGGAGTAATTCGGCTAGTTTCGGTTCGCCATAAATATCTTTGCCGTAGTTGGTGGTAATTTGAGAAATTAAGATAATTTCTTTGACACCTTCGGAGGCTAATTGTTTGGCTTCGGCGACGATGGATTCGATCGTGCGCGATCGTTGATTTCCGCGCAAGTGCGGGATAATGCAAAAAGCACAGCGGTAGTCACAGCCTTCTGCTATTCGCAGATAAGCGACACCTTCGGATGTTGTGCGATAGCGGGGAGTAGTTTCGTCAGCGATGTAAGTTGGTTCACTAGAGACGAGAGAAACGCGATCGCCCTTTTCGACCCTTTGCATCACATCGACTATTTTATGATAATCGCCAGTGCCGACAATTGCGACGGCTTCCGGCAATTCATCCAGCAATTGCTGCTGAAAATGCTGTGCCATACAGCCGGTGATGACTACTTTTTTATTAGCTTCGGCTAATTCTACCAGGGTGCGGACTGATTCTTCTCGCGCAGCTTGGATAAAACTGCAAGTATTGACGACGACGTAATCCGCTAATTCTTCATTAGAATCGACTTCATAGCCTGCTTGAGCCAGCAAGCCAATCATGTGTTCGGTATCAATGCGATTTTTTTCGCAGCCGAGGTGAGTAAATGCGATCGTTGGCTTCGTTGCCATGCAGTAATATTTGCTGTTGCGCTATTTTCGAGAACGTTTTATGATACCACACAATTTGATAAATTGCAATGTGTCGGTGGGTGCGATCGGGGAATTCAGATGATTCGGCGGTTGAAACCGCTACTATACAAACAAAGTCCGCCTCCGCGGACTAAGAAATAAAGGCTGTCAACTGTCAACTAAAGTGATATCCCAGAGCGATCGTTCTTCAAGTTCTTCTTGCCAAGCTTCGGGGTTATTGCGTAGAGCGATGTAAGCTTGGTTGGCTGTTTCTAGAAACTGTTGTCTTCGGTATTGTTCGATCGCTTGTTCGAGAACTGCTTGGATTGATTTTCCAGAGGTTGCAGAGATTTCTGCGAGGATTTGATAAAATGTGTTGGCGATCGTAACTGTAGAAGTTTGATTCATGTTAGTTTTTTACTTACCCCAACGTTATTCAACTATTATAGCTCGTATTGAAGACATATTTGACCGCAACTCTTAACTTAACCGATCCTTTGCCGTCTCAACAAAAATTTTACACCAATGCAGGGATAAGTTCGTCTTGCGGGAAGATTGCACCTCGCTTTTTTAATTCATACTTTCCATCTTTATCAAGTCCGACATTGTTACCAAATCGAGCACTTTCAACTTTGGCGGTCATCAGGTTTGTTGCCGTCAAATTAGCATTGCTTAAATTAGCATTGCTTAAATTAGCATTGCTTAAATTAGCATTGCTTAAATTGGCACCGATCAAGTCTGCATCGCTCAAGTCTGCATCGCTCAAGTCTGCATCGCTCAATTCGGCACTCCACAAGTCGGCATCGCTCAGCTTGGCACCGCTCAGCTTGGCACCGCTCAGCTTGGCACCGCTCAGCTTGGCACCGCTCAGGTCGGCACCGCTCAGGTCGGCATCGCTGAGGTTGACACCGCGCAGGTTGGCATCGCTGAGGTTGGCAGCGCTCAGGTTGACACCGCTCAGGCTGACACCGCTCAGGTTAGCACCGCTGAGGTTGACACCACTCAGGCTGACACCGCTCAGGTTAGCACCGCTCAGGTTGGCACCGCTCAGGTTGGGAAAGATCATGTGGGCACCGACCATCAGCTTGGCAATGGTCAGGTTGCGACCGCTCAGGTTGGGAGAGATCATGTGGGCACGGCTAAGGTTAGCACCGCTCAGGTTGACACCGCTGAGGTTAGCACCGCCCAGGTTGGCACCACTTAAGTCGGCACCACTCAAATCTGCACCGCTCAGGTTTGTACAGCTCAGGTTGGCATTTCTCAAGTTGGCAAATCTCAAGTCGGCATCACTCAAGTCGGCATCACTCAAGTCGGCATCGCTTAAGTCAGCAAAACTCAAGTTGGCATCCATTAGCAAAGCATTTCTCAAGTCAGCACCACTTAAGTCAGCGCGACAAAGTTTTACGTTTGTTAGTTTAGCCTTCCTTAAGTTAGCAAAACTCAGATCGGCACGACTCAAATCGGCATGATCTAAGTCTGCACCGCTGAGATTGAATCTGCTTAATTTGCAGCCAACTCCTTTAACACTATTTAAATCAGCTCCTGCTAAATCTTCATGTGGATTTAGACCAGCCTGTCTCACCAATTCAGATAAATTATTTGTATCTGCTTCCAGAATTTTTTTTATGTCATTTTGAATTGACTCATGCGATTCAGACTCACTAGAGTTAAGAGGTTGCGATTGCTTCGTTTCACTCGCAATGACAGGATCGTGTTTGAGTTGAGTCTGTCGCGCATAAAATTTAGTCAGTCGCTTCTCTTCACTCCAAGCAACAAACGCAATTCCCCCAACTACACTTAACCCTACTGTCAAAGCTGGCGGATTTCCTCCTGTTAGCAACAGCATTCCCAACAAACCAACACCAACTTGAGCCGTTTGCTTGACTAAAGAAGTTAATCCACCTTTAGCTTCATCATAAAGACTAATTTGTTTGCGGTTGACTAAAGTCATATCAAATATCTCCTATGGATTATTTCTCAAATTTTTCCAATCTGCCCAAGACCGAGCAATAATTCGACCTGCGATAAGTATCAATGACAAAAACTCAGAACCTACGATAATGAAACAAAAATAAAACGATGATCCCCAAGGGCTTTCTTGCAAACAACTCGTGAAATCAGCAAATTTTTTAGCGCTAATAATTTGAAAGATTAAACTGGGAAGTTTAAAAAGAATACTAAGTGCTATCGCATCCTGAATAGATCCAAAAACTGTCCTCCCAAACGAACCAAAAAACATATAGAACACCTGATCGACAACCTCTAAAACACTCATCACTACTTTTTTCGTGAATGTACCCGATCGCGTAGTCACTGGAGGAGATGGCACTACAGGAGTTGGACTCGATTGGGATGGTGTCGGAGTCAGCGGAGTCGGTGGCGGATTCGACGGCGTAGTCATTACGGCACGGTATAAATTTTTATAAAGTGCGATCGCACTTTTTCAGATTATACCACACCAGAAAGTCTAGGAAGAACAGCCTTGGTTAGTTCGGCAAACCAGCAATAAAAATCTTCTCTGCCGTTAATTTTAACTCTGGGAATGCCAGCGATTCAACTATGTCATTTCCCCGAAACTGACTGATTTGATATTCCCCGTCAACCAACTGGTAAACCGAGATAGTCGGTTGTTTCGGATTGCCAATGAAGCGTCTGCCGCCCAAAGCAGCATAATCCACAACCCAATATTCCTGGATACCCAATCTTTCATAATCGGCTACTTTAACCAGGTAATCATCTTGCCAGTTCGTACTGACAACCTCTACAGCCAGTCGCACTGAAGATCCCATCGTGATGACGGATTCTTTTTTCCAGCGTGGTTCATTTGCAAGTGCGGTTCTGTCTAGGATTATTACGTCTGGTTGATAACCTGCTTCGTCACGGGAAAGCTTGAGTAAGCAGTGACCAGGGATTGAGTAGGATAATTGCAGTCGTCTGATTTCAAAATTGATTTCACTGGAAAGAAAACCTATAACGTCGGCATGGTCGCCAGTTCCTAAAGACATTTCAACAATTACTCCATTGTGTAGTTCGTACTTATGGACAGAGTTCTCTGGATACCAAGCAACGAACTCATCAAACGTGATTGTTTTGGATATGGTTTGGATCATGTTGTGGTTTCCTCTGTCTGGTGATTAGTATGCGGAAAGCTAGAAAATCTCACAACGATAGATGCTATCGTTGACAAATTAAACCGTAGCTGATATGAGTTAGATCGCCCGTCCTAACAAAACAGCACTTGATATAAAACGGTAATTTATCAAAAAATTGGTGTCCTTTTGTACCCGATTTGATATTCTTTTAATACCCGATCGCACCATTTGTTCTAAGTCGGCTCGGTTGCAGGTAAACCAGCCCGAAAAATCTGTTCGGCCGTTAATTTCAATCCTGGAAAAGCCAGCGACTCAATCGTTTCGCTTCCCCTAAACTGTTTCACCTGATAATCCCCATCTACTAATTGATAAACCGAAAGTGTTGGTTGTTTGGGATTACCGATAAACTTGCGGCCGCCCAAACCTAAATAATCGACAATCCAGTATTCGGGAATGCCCATCTCTTCATAGTCAAAAGCTTTGAAAAAATAATCATCCCGCCAGTTGGTACTGACGACCTCTACAGCCAGTCGCACCGAAGACCCCATCGTGATGACGGATTCTTTTTTATAGCGCGGTTCGTTTGCAAGTGCGGTTCTGTCTAGGACTATTACGTCTGGTTCGTAGCCTGATTCGTCACGGACGGGTTTAAGTAGACAGTCACCTGGAATTGAGTAGGGTAATTCACCACGGTCAATTTCAACTCCTAGTTTTAAGCTTATAAAGCCTGTAACATCTGAATGGTCGCCAGTTCCTTTGGGCATTTCAACAATAACTCCATTGTGTAGTTCGTACTTATGGACAGAGTTCTCTGGATACCAAGCAACGAACTCATCAAACGTGATTGTTTTGGATATGGTTTGGATCATGTTGTGGTTTCCTCTGTCTGGTGATTAGTATGCGGAAAGCTAGAAGGTTACACAAGGACTTTCCGCAAAATACGGAAAGTCCTTGACATAGGAAGTGAAGTTTGCTATGGACTCAAGTCCAAAATCTAAAAATACCGATCGCGCCGATCGACTGAATCTCAAAGTATCCACAGAAATTCTTGATACGATCATTATTTCACAAATTTTGTGATGTTTTAGCTACTCCGATCGCAAACTCAGCCTGAGTCATCTCTGCAAAGCATTTTGCAACATACTGTCAAAAAAACTATCGAGAGAAGTTCCCGATGCTTTCGTCATCGCAGAAAGCACACTTTTCTGAGCAAAAGAACAATATAATCCAGCTTCCAAAAACCAAGGTTTTCCCTGCGGATCGATGCGAAAATCAAATAGACTATAATCTCGACATCCCAAAGCAATATGGGATTTTCTCGCCATATCCCAAACTCTCTCCGTAATCGGATCGCTCTTGTCAACAATCCACGACTTGGTAATATTCTTAGAGGTCAAGCTCAAGTGGCCATCGTCATTTTGTTTGAGCTTATCAGCATAACTCCTAATCGGCTTCGTATCAGGATCTAGAGCATACTCTTCCAGTGGCAAACAGACTAACTCGCCTGCTTTGACGATAATTCCACAGCGAACTTCTCTACCCAATTCAATGAATTTTTCTACTAGCACTTCATCTGAATGAGTTAATGCTGTCTGCAAAGCTGCATCATAGTCAGCAGCATTTTTCACGAAAGCCACTCCAATGGAATTATCACTATTCACTGGCTTAAGTACGGCTGGGAAATCGATCGCAGTTCGATCGCCCCTACGGACAATTTCTCCCAACGGTACGCTTACCCCAGCGGCTGCTACCACCGCCTTCGTCCTCGCTTTATCCGCCACCAATGCCATCAACTCCGCCGGATTACCCACATAGGGAATACTCAACAGATCGAACAAACTGCGGTATTGAGTCATGCCTGGAATGCAAAACATCTGGGGGATCGTTACGTCAATTTTGAGGTCGCTCAGCACCTGCACAGCCCCCGCTAAAGACATGGGATTAGCCGCCGCGATCGCACTTTTATCCAGAGATGTCGGAAAACGCCAAGTGCGATCGGGAGAAACATAGGCAATATGAAATTCATACAGTGCTGAATTAGCCGTATTCTCCAAACAATCTTGGGCGTAAAGGCGCGACAAATCGCAGTAAAAATCACTGACTGCCGATCCGACTAAATGCAAAACCCGTAATACTGACATTCTCAATCTCCTCCTATTTCTACAAGTTTGCCAATATTAAAATCAATCCGAATCCACTCTTTCGGCTTCTGCAAATTTCCCCACAATAACAAGGGAATTTGCCAATGATGCACCATCAAAAATGGTAACGGATCGTTCCAATCGAAGATGGCATCTTTACCTTGGGTGATAATTTGTAACCGCTCAGAAACTAGCTTTGGTGACGACAAATTAGTCACCAATCGCCAAATTTCGTGGTAAATCCAGTAAGTCGGGCGACTAGATGCCAAGGGCTGCACAGTTTCTGGTAGCGGATTCGGATCTAAATAAGCCTTAGCGACATCGGGATGGTTGTAAAACATCGTGATGGCTGAATGGGTGCGGGGATTGCATTCGATCGCGTAAATCTCTCCATCATCCGCCGCCTGCATGAAATCAAAGGAAACTTGTCCAGTCAAATTGAGGCTTTTGGCAAACTGACGAATCCAATTTTCGATATCCGGGCGATCGACATTTTCATAGTTTACCTGAAATGCCGATGATTCACAGCAACAGTGCAACTGAACATGACCATTACGGATGGTACTATGAGTGCAGAACTCTTGCCCCGGAATATACTCTTGCATAATCCAAGGTGTACTCTCAGAAATTGGTAAAGATTTGACAAAAGTGGCTGTTTGGGCTGGAGTTTCGCAGGGTAATTTAGTTAAGTTTAACCTGCGAATAGAATCGTAGGGAATACTTTTGATAATGTATTTGCGCTGTGTACCAGTGAAGTCAAAATCGATTACTTGTTGGGGATTTGTAATTAGATAAGACTTCGGAACTCGCAGCCCCAAGGCTTCCGCAGCGGTGGCAAATGTATATTTATCATCCAATCGTTGCAGCGTTTCCACATCGACGTGCATTACCGTACAGTGGGGAGAAAGTACGCTTTGGACTGCGGCATCGTAGTAACTGGCGACGGGGCTACAGACTGGTACATAGACATTAACTTTCTCTTGTTGGACGATTTTCAAGAGTGCTTGGGGGTATTCCTCTGTCTGGGGATTTGGTACTGTGTAAAAGCGATCGACTGCCCAAGAGTAACGATGACCAGTTAGCCAGTATTTCTCGGTTTCAACCAAAATTACCCGATGACCGGCCTTGTGGAACGATCGCGCTAGCTGTAATGCCTTAGTCATCTTGCCGCCACTGATTAAAATCGTTTGGGGAGTGGCTAGGTGCGATCGCGACTGGAACGGTTTAGTGAGTATGGCTCTGAGTAAGGCTATAATTGTCAAACCGAGATTCAGAGGCATTGCTAATAGCAACAAAGTCAAAGTTGCCAGGGTTTTAAGTGCTGTTTGAAAGCGCCGATTTCCCGCATTTATTTCCTGTTCAGATGGCATCGCTGCAACTGAAATTGTTTTCATAATAAGTTTTTGGTTTGGCAGTAAAAAATTCTTAATTAATATTAAATTCGTTGGTGTCGGAATTAATATTACCGGAAATCAGGACACGGCAGTTCCAATAGGTGTCAACTTAAGCTGTCAGCGTACCAAGTCTGTCAGTCATCCTACGAGTCCGACAGGGGTTGAAACCCCTGTCTCATAGCTAAAGTCGGTTGAAACCGACGGTCGATTTGCTTGAAACTGACTGAAGATTTGCCTGAAACCAATACACATCAACTAACTCCTCAGTCCTCTTTGAGAGGACTTTCGCTATGAGGCAGGGGTTTCAACCCCTGCCGGACTATTGGTTGTACCTTAAGTTGACACTAATGGGCTCTTGCCGTCTCCTGATTCTAAACGCGCCGAATTAAGGTAATCCCATCCCTCAGTGGCACTAAAACCTGCTCTACGCGCGGATCGTCAACTAGAGCTTGATTGAATTGGCCGATCGCAATTCCGTTAGCAGTAGCAGTACCTGACAAATAGGGCTGTCCCTGCATCAGAGTATTATCCGCACAAATCAAGCCATTGGGTGCCAACAAACTTGTGGTGAGCAGTAAATCGAGATAGTCTGTATATCCAGCTTTATCAGCATCGATAAACACTAAATCGAACACTTCTCCAGCAGCAGCCAATTGTTTCATGGTTTCTAGGGCTGGCGCTACCTTCACTGAGATTTTGTGGCCAGCATTCGATTCGTTGAAACACTTTTGGGCAAATTCAGCTACATAAGCATCTACTTCGCAGGCTACCACTTCTCCATCAACAGGAAGGGCTTCAGCCATCGCTAGTGCTGAGTAACCAGTAAACATCCCAATTTCTAGTACGCGCTGTGCTTTCGTCAGATGGACGAGAAATTTTAGCATTTGCCCTTCCACATGGCCCGAAAGCATCTCTTGTTCGAGGTGGCGCACTGTCTCGCCGTCGGAGAATCGCTGACTCCAATCTTCTGATTGGGTGCGCTTGACTAAGGTGGCTAAGGCTGGAGATTCCGCTGTGGTGCAAAGGTTCAGGTAGGGATCTAGACCATTTGCTAATTCGTAGGCTTGTTTTAATTCTGCCTTGAAAGCTGAATCGATCGCATCTTGAGACTCTACCTGTTGGACAAGACTTTCCAGTTTAGCCGCTAAAATTCCGACTGGGGTGACAGGTCTCATCTTTATACTCCTGCGGTGGAACGAGTTGCAACTTTGTCCAATACCACGTACATATTCTCGCCATCGCCGTTGCGCGGATAGCTATGACAGATTTTTTGATGCACCGCTAGGGTTTCATCCAACTCACTGCGAGTTAAATCGTTCATGAAAAAGCATTCACCAATGGGGCGGGGTGCTGCCGCACGTTGAAGGCCGTCACGGGTACGGGCGATAGATGTTGTGGCTTTCCAGAGCAATTCTGGAGTCAGATAGGGGCTATCAATGGCTAGTCCGAGGCGACTCATTAATCCTAAGATGCGATCGCGATCGGCGATCGAAATGTAGCCCCGTTGTTGAGCAATCGTCGCCGAAAAAGCCATATCGATAGCGACACTGTGGCCGTGGAACATCGGAATTTCCGGTGTTAGTTCGAGCGTCGGACTCCAGGTGTGACCATAGGCAATCACTCGATCTAAATCTAGTTCATGCAGGTTTGGTACTTCTAAGGCCAGCATTGATTGAATCGCATTGTAGGTTAAACGATGCGCCACTTCTCGCAGTTCTGATGTGCCATCTAAGTAACCAAAATGGCTGTGCAGCAATGCTTCGCCGTAGTTTTCCAACAATTCAAAGATTTCTGTGTTGCCAACAACTGCGATCTTAATTAACTCTGCCATGCCGTTGCGTATTTGGTCGATCGGCAGAGTTTTTAGGAAGGAGAAATCTAAAATTACTTTCTGGGAAGCGTGGTAAGCGCCGAGGCGGTTTTTCAGTTTACCGTGATTGACAGCTACCTTGATCGCCACACTCGCATCAATCAGTCCAATTAAGGTTGTCGGTACGCGAATGTAGTTAGTCCGACGGCGATAGGAGGAGCAGGCAAAACCAGTGACATCAGTAGTCAATCCACCGCCAACTACTAACACAGGTTCTTTCCGCACCAGCCCGAAATCAACGAAGGCATCTATGATGCTTTCAAAGGTGGTTAAGGTTTTATCTGGTTCCTTGATATTCACTGGAAAGACGGTTAAATCTATCTCGTGATACTGGAAGTAGGCGTGCATCTGCTTGCCGTACAAACCATACACTGTATGGTCTACAACCATTAGACAGCGACCAAATTGCCGATAGCTATCGGCAATCTCTGGATTTTCGAGTTTGAAAGCGCCATCTACATATAGTAGACTGAAATCAATTTTTTCGTACCCTTCAATGTGAAAAGCGCGATCGGTGGCTGTAAATGTAGCTTGAATGTCACCCATAAATTTTTTTCACTTTCGTGTTGGTAAGTAACGGTAAGTATCCGGACGAACCTCAAACTTATCAATCCCTTTGTTGGCAAGCTTCCTAGGTATTAACTGGACAAATTTATTATTTAATATCACGTTAACAATTGACCTAAAAATTTACTTTTAGACCTGTTTGTTAAGAATACGTTAAATACTGTTTGTACAGCATTTATGCTGAAAGCCATCCTAGGATCGAGTTGAGACGGCCTCAATGCTTACACAAAACTTAACATAACGAATTTCTCATATTTGTGCAACCAAATTTAGATAAATCTCATAAAACTGTTGAGGAATATTAGATAATGGGCGATTTTTAGTTAAAAAATTTACAGATAAATCAGTATTTAAGGAAGTTAATGTATTATAGAATACTCAGTAAGTCGAAGAGCGATCGCGATTGACAATAAATGTATAAAATGATACTGAAAATTCAGGGAGTGTTTTAAAGTCAATTCAGCTTAGGCTGGAAACACCAAAGACAAATCCAGAGACAAATCGGGAAAACCCGGAATTACAACAGCCTCATTTTGCAGAGCGACTCGTTTGGATCGATAATTGAAATCCCCTTGTCTTTCTTGATAAGGTTCGCTGTGCATTTCCAGTTGACTACCGACTAAATTAAATATCCAATAATTAGTAATCCCAGCTTCAGCATAGAGAGATAACTTAGTTCTTTGATCGTACTTTAAAGTAGAATCAGAAACCTCAATTACCAACAAGATATCCGCCGATTCTGGGTGAGAAGCTAAATAATTATCATCGCGATTGCGGGCGATAACCACATCAGGTTCTGGTTCGCTATCTGTAGTAGACAAAATAATCGGCTCTTGTGCACGGACACGAGCGCGTCTTGTCAGTAAAATTATTAATTCTTCAACTAAAAGACTGTTACAAACAGAGTGAAACGTAGTTTTAGCAGCCTTGATAATAAGTAAGTTCTCCGCGAATCAATTCAACTCGCTCATCAGGACTGAAAAATCCCAGTTCTCCTAAACGGTGATATTCTGCGATCGAGAATCGTTTTGCAGTTACAGTAGTCATAGCTTTGCTTACCTAGTATTCTACAAGCGACGAGCGAGGCGGATCCTCTGGATCTCGATTCCCAGGCAGAGCCGGGGAACCAGTTGGCATGACATAATGATATGTATTAAGCCCGATCGCCCGGGAGCACTTGAACAGCAGCAGCCTCCGGTAATCGATCGTAAGAACTTCCACCCAAACCATTAACTTGACGCATCAAAGTGCCCATTTCCAAAGCACTCATCCCATAATTCCAGCCCAAATTGCTCTTAATTCCCGCCCTTTCCAAAGCTTGCTGCATCGTGTCAGTCGTCACCACCCCAAATATCACCGGTACTCCTGTTTGAAACGCAGCCGCAGCAATTCCTTTAGAAACCTCACCAGCTACAAAATCGAAATGCGGAGTTTGGCCGCGAATTACCGCACCCAGACAGATTACCGCATCGTAGCGGCCAGACTGAGCAGCTTTGCGGGCAACCAAAGGAATTTCAAAACACCCGGGAACCCAATAAAAATCAACTTGATTTCCATGAGGATTGATATCAACTCCGTGGCGTTTCAAACAATCTTGGCATCCTTCCAAAAGTTTGTTGACAATCAAATCGTTAAAACGACCGATGACTATCGCGAATCGCAAAGATTCTGTTTTAGTAAAATTTCCCTCGAAAACTGCCATAGTGCTCTAATTTTAGATTTTAGGTTTTAGATTTTAGATTTTTGTTTGCAAGAAGGCAAAAGTTAGAAAGCAGAAACATCTGATTTTAATCTGGAGTGCACAAACATACAGGATCGCGCGGGTTGAAAAATTTTTAGTGGGTACCGAATACCGAATACCTTCAAAATTCTGGTTGATGCCTTCAGCCTTCTATCTTTTACCTTCTTTATTCGATAGCGATGGGCGAGCTTAAACCACCAAAAAGTTTAATACAGCCACTGCAATAACCAGCAAAAACCACAGGCCTGAACCTGCAAAAATCAAGGTTTTAGACTGATTCCAGTTTTGGGGAGAGGCATAAGCCACAGGCACGCCAACTACCATCACAAAAGACAGCAGTACCAGAGCCAGTAAAACAACTTGAAACACAATTGATAACATTTTTTCTCCTTTCGATATAGCCGTGCGTTGACTAGAAATAGTTTGTGGTAATCTGGATGAAAATTCCAGATTATAGTTTTTGACCCGCTCAAAAACGGGTTGGCTTCCCCGACTTACGTCGTGGAGATTTCAAGATTTTAGACCAAAGTTGCATCTCCCAGATCGATCTGTGGAGTAAATCTAAAATCTAAAATTTAAAATCGACTGACTCGATTGCGATCGCAATCCAGAAATTGTCGGTTGATTGATACGAAAGAGACTGTGCAAATTCGGGCGTTGCGCGAACAGGCGCCAGTGGCTCTTGAGATTTGCATCAATTTTATCATTGTTCGCTACTGCACAGAAAACTGGAAAGCTTAAGTTATAGTCCACAGTCGTGTCAACTTAAAATCAAACCATCAGTCCAACTGTCCGACAAGGGTTTTAACTCCTGGCGGTCTTTCGGGCTAAGCTTTAACCATTGGCTATAGTGCGATCGCCCGGTATCAAAGCCCCAGAAATTGCTAATGTGAGGGTGAGAGATGCGGGATTTTCGGCTATGGACTTAGTTTTGTGCCACACAACAGCAGATTTTGACGCCTTAGGCGCAGCGGTGGGACTTTGCGTGCTGCGCCCCGGTAGCAGAATTGTGCTGACTGGGGGCTGTCACCCGACGGTGCGGGATTTTTTGGCGCTGCACCGCGACGAGTACCCGCTGATCGAACGCCGATCGGTCAATCCGCAACAAATTCGATCGATTAGTATAGTAGATGCTTCGGGGCGCGATCGTTTGGGAAAAGCCGCCGAATGGCTGGATTTGCCACACCTCAACGAAATAGCGGTTTTTGACCACCACCTGCAAGCCGATTTGGACATCCCCGCGACTGTTACCCAAATCGAAGCTGTCGGCGCAACCACCACATTAATTGTCGAAAAACTCCGGGAAAAGCTCAAAAATTCAGCAGAAAACGGCGATACAACATCCCAGCTTTTACCTTCAGAAGCCACAGTCATGGCCCTCGGCATCCACGTCGATACGGGTTCCCTCACCTTCGAGGGGGCCACCGCGCGAGATGCAATGGCTTTGGCGTGGTTGATGGAACAGGGAGCAAGTTTGCGGGTAATCTCTGAATATGTAGAACCCGGTTTGTCTCCGCAATTGCAGGATTTGCTGAGAGAAGGG
Source organism: Microcoleus sp. CAWBG27 (assembly GCF_020883145.1). NCBI lineage: Bacteria > Bacillati > Cyanobacteriota > Cyanophyceae > Oscillatoriales > Microcoleaceae > Microcoleus > Microcoleus sp. CAWBG27. Next base: position 54,055 of record NZ_JAHREU010000019.1, on the reverse strand, counting down.
TTGGAGAATTTGCGATCGCAAACCTTGCACGGTTATACAGTAGCTTGGGTACTGCTATCCACTGAAGCCTACGTGCCCGGACTTTCGGCGCTAGCTTCTCGCTTGTTGGATTTAACTGAAACCGATGCTCTACTTTTAGGCAATGTTTATAAATTTAGCGAAAACGACAACCGCAACATCGCCCAATCGCCAGTTTCCAACCGCTTAGCTATTATCGGTCGATCGCGCATCGAAGGCACAAACCTCAGCGAATTGTTCAAACCTTTCGGCGGCGGAGGCCACGCCCGCGCCGCATCCCTCGCCACCCGAGATGTCGATCCGCTGCTAACTTTAAATCAATTAGCTGACGAACTCAAAGCTCAAATCCCGCACCCTCCCACCGCCCGCGAGTTAATGTCCTCGCCAGTCCGGAGCATTCGCCCGGAAACCTCCGTGGGAGAGGCTCACCGTATCCTCCTGCGCTACGGGCATTCTGGTTTGTCAGTGGTGGATGCAGGCGATGGCGTCCCGCCCCGCAAGCTACGGCTGGCAGGCATTATCTCGCGCCGCGACATTGATATTGCCTTACACCACGGTTTCAGTCACGCCCCGGTGAAGGGTTACATGACTCCGCAGCTAAAAACGATCGCCCCGGATACCTTGCTGCCAGAAATTGAAGCTTTAATGGTGACATACGATATCGGGCGTTTGCCAGTATTGGAAAACGGCCAACTGGTGGGAATTGTGACTCGCACTGACGTGTTGCGGGAATTGCACCAGCAAAAAGCGCGCGATAGGGGCAGTAATTCTCAATTGTCCGATTATCCTGTATCTGAGTCGGTTGAGCAGTTGTTGCGATCGGGCATTAGTAGCGAATTATGGCAATTATTGTCGATCGCAGCCAACATTGCCCAACAGCGGGGCTGGCAACTTTATATTGTCGGTGGAGCAGTCCGCGATTTACTATTAGCAAAGGACGATAAACTCGCCCTCACAGACATTGATTTGGTAGTGGATGGCAACTGCGGTACCAACGATTCCGGTGCCGGTGTCGAATTAGCCTCAGCCCTGCAAAAGCTTTACCCAGACTCGCGTTTAGACGTTCACGGTCAATTTCAAACCGCCGCCCTGTTGTGGCACAAAGACTCTGCTTTCGGCTCCCTCTGGCTGGATATCGCAACGGCTCGTACTGAATTTTATCCCTATCCGGCTGCAAATCCTGAAGTTGAAGCGAGTTCGATCCGCCAAGATTTGTACCGCAGGGATTTTACTATTAATGCGCTGGCTGTGCGGTTGGGTGTTAAGAGCAGCGGCGAATTGTTGGATTTTTTTGGCGGTTTGCTAGATTTAGAATCGCGGCAAATTCGAGTTTTGCACGCTAACAGTTTTATCGAAGATCCGACGCGGATTTATCGGGCTGTGCGGTTTGCGGTACGGCTGGGATTTGCAATTGAATCGCAAACTGAAGGATACATCCGCCACGCTTTGGAAAGCGGGATTTATTACCGAATTCAGGGAGAAAACGGCAGAGCTCCGGCTTTGGAAACTCGGCTGAAAAGTGAATTGAAGTACATTTTGCAAGCTCATTATTGGAAGGTGGCTTTGAAAATGCTGGGAGATTTGCAGGCTTTGCGCTGCATTCATCCTACTCTGGAGTTGGATCGGGAGTTATGGCGGCGGTTGCGTTTGCTCGATCGATGTTTGAATGGAAGGAAGAAGGAAGAAGGTTCGGCCGCGGATTCTGTAACGGATGTAACGGATGTAACGGATGTAATGGATGGAATTAAGAAACAAGTAGTTAAAAAAATCCCAGTGCTTCGACTTCGCTCAGCACAATTGCCCGATGCCCAATGCCCAATGCCCAATGCCCAATTCCCAATGCCCAATGCCCAATTCCCAATTATCAATATTCCAGATTGGCTGATGCGGCTGGAAGTTTTGATTGCTTATTTAGCACCGGAATATCGGGTTAAGGTGGCTACAAATCTTCAATTACCTGCTGATAGTATCAAGCGGCTGGAAGTTTTGGAAGCTGGAAATCAGGAATTAGCAAAGGGTTTACAGAAGTGTAATTTACCCAGTCAATTGGTGTTTCTGTTGAGGAATTATGAGTTGCCGCTGTTAATTGCGATCGCCCTGCAAAGCCCCCGCAGCGCCCGCCGCCAGATTTGGCAATACCTCACCCGGTTGGCGAATGTTGAGCCGCCTTTAAACGGCAATGACTTGAAGGATTTGGGTTACAAGCCCGGGCCTGGGTTTAAGGTAATGTTGGATGATTTGTTGGCGGCTGCGTTGGATGGCGATTTGGGCGATCGGGCTAGCGCGCTCTCTTTCTTAGCACAACGTTATCCTCTATCTTAGTATGCTATGTCAGCAGCACCTTATTTTTTGTCAATTGATGAGCTAATACTTGCTAAATTTTACCAAGAAGAATGGGTTTAAACCCTCCTCCTTCGAGGGGGAAATAAAACAAAATTATTCACTGTTTCAATCATCGGACTTATAGTTAGAGGTCGCTTTCCAACTGTCAACTGTCAACTGTCAACTGTCAACTGTTGAATGCCATCTTCTATCCGTTAAATCTCGCGCAAGCGAATTCGTTGCCGAACTTATTCCTTCTTTATTCACAAGCCGATCGTCGCACATTATTGATATTTTGAGAATTTACGTGAAAAAACAGCGCCCTCCTGGTTTAATCGCAATTGTAGTTTACAAAAGTTTTGTAGCAGCCCTCTTGACAGTAACTTCCGTCGCTTTGCTTTTAGCGCTGAAGAATCATCAAGCCTTGGAGGATTTTTCGGAATCGTACTTCTTAGAAAGTAAATTAAAAATAATTGAGCTTTTACTAGATAAAGTTCTAAGTGTAAAGCCTAAAACATTACTATTTAGCGGACTAGCAGCCGGACTTTATGCCGCTTTAACTGCTCTTGAAGCAGTTGGTTTGTGGTACGAAAAAGGGTGGGCGACTATTTTGGTTTTAGCGCTGGTAGGTATCAGTATCCCGCCCGAAATATATGAGTTATTTCATGGTTTTACCGTACTTAAGCTGGTGGTTTTTATCGCAAATATAGCGGTGTTTTGGTATTTGCTGCACCATTTGCCGAAGCACGGTAATTCAGTTGATAGTTGACAGTTGACAATTGACAGCAACTTCTACCTGGAAGTCCGATGATTCGAGTAATGAATCGTCTGATTTTAATTTTTCCTTAAAATGGAGAGGCTTTAAATCAATTATTTCTGATAAGGAATGAGGATTAAATAACTTATAATTTAATGGTTCTTGTGGGACGGGCGGGACGCCCATCCCACTTTCAAGAGTGTAAATTATTTAATTTGCGATTCTAAGGAAGATTAAAGTTGAATACGCTAGAGTCCTAATATCATTTTTTAAAAGTTATAACAGACTTTAGAAAATATGGAAAGTCTATAAATTACAATCTCTTGTCGTCCTGGATCTCTATCGTATCTTTAGAAAAATGGTATTACCTGCACAGTCGATCGCACAAGCCGAACGTTTTGTAGCACTACTTTTTCTATAGCCTTTCTCAGCAAGATGAGGTACAAGTTGAGATTTGAGATTGGGGATTGACGGATTGATTCGTCAATACTTCATTTTTTTCAGAACCTATATCACATTAACGACGATAAGTCAAATAAAAACCTAAATCTTTACACAATCCTGCCAGTGGTAAAGAGTTGATAAAGGAAAGAGGGGCTACACCCCCCATGAGTTATAGTTATTGATATAGATGCACCCTGATGGCTTTCCCGTTCCACAAGAGCGGGATTTTTATTGGCAAAAAATTGTGTTAAGTTTTGAGACAACGGCTACAGATAAAATAACTGCCAGAGGCAAAGATGACCTGGCAGAGCAAAACCGATAACTAGGGCGCCGATCGTCGATCGAACATCCAGCCTAAAGAAAGCTAAACAACCCAAAGGCGGTAGCATAGTTTGGGAACCGGCATCAACTAAAGATGAACTTAGCGCCAGCAACAGTCCTGCAAAAGGGCAAATACACAATTAACGCGACTTTAGGCAGAGGAGGGTTCGGCATCACTTACCGAGCTACCCACACCCAATTAAACCAAACCGTCGTACTCAAAACCCTCAACGAAAGTCTGCGCCAACACCCAGCCTCTGCCCAGTTTCAGCAGCAGTTTATTGCCGAAGCCCAGCGCCTGTCTCGATGCCAGCATTCAAACATCGTCAGGGTAATTGACTTTTTTGAAGAAGCCGGACAGTCTTTTATCGCGATGGACTACATTCCAGGCCAAACTCTCGCCCAAATAGTCGAAACCGATCGACCTTTACCAGAAGCCCAGGCCCTGCACTACATTCGGCAAATAGCCTCAGCGGTAAGTACGGTTCACCACAGCGGATTGCTACACGGAGACATCAATCCAGAAAATACGATCCGGCGAGCCGATTCTCATCTAGTAATGTTGATAGACTTCGGTATTGCTCGCGACTTTACCGCCGGGACGAAACAAACTCACACTAACTTGCTTTCCCCAGGATACGCGCCGATCGAACAATACCTCTATGACGGTAAATGTACACCGGCCACAGATGTTTACGCGATCGCCGCCACCCTCTACTACTTGCTCTCCGGCGTAGCACCCGTAGCAGCACCCCTGCGCGATCGCATTCCCCTGGCTTCTTTGCGGCAATTTCAGCCCAACCTCAGCCCCGGTATTGAGCGAGCAATCCTTCAGGGACTCGAAACAGACCCCCAGAAACGCCCCCAGACAGTGGAAAATTGGCTTACTATGCTGCAAGAAACAGAGCGAGTACCCGCACAGACAACAGGCAAGCAAAGTTTGCGATTGCCCGCACCTCCCCCCCTGCCGTTGACCTTGCTGGCGTTTGTCGTCACGGCTGCAATTGCTGGCTGGATGGGTTTTGACTTGGCCTGGCGCTACAACAGCATCAATGCCAGCAACAACAGATCCACAACTCAATCCTTCCCATCTTTGGAAGATTTGCTCAAATCCCGCGATCTTTCAGGGCCGATGTTTGGGCAGCCGTCTGTCGAAAGCAGCCCTCTGGTTCCACTCCAACTCAACAAGCGCCCCAAACCCACGTCAGACAGCAGCATACCAGAACCGATCGACAACTCAACAGCTAGCACCCAACCTTCTGCCTCCCCAAGCCCGGAGACTCCCGCCCCCGATCCTGAACCTTCAGCATCCCCAACTCCCGATCCCGAAGCGCAGATCTCTGAGTACCCCATTCCAGAAGCTAAAACTGAAACCCAGCCAGCACCCGAAGCAGCATCCGCACCTGTACCAGAAGTTCCGCCCCTGCCACCGGAATCCCGCAGATCCTCCCCTCCCGTACCCGCACCCGCCCCGTCTGCTGCCAATAGTTCTGAAACATTCCCACAGCAAGAATCCGCACCGACAGTGCCGTCACCGGCCCTAGGATCGATCGATCCGCCAATACCAAGCCAAAACGGCAGCAATTCCGATACTTCGATCGCACCTTACTCGCAGCCCCCCGTGCCAGAACCGACAGTGCCTTATCCTGAACCTGTGACAAATTAGTATTCTTTTTTTTGCTTAAAAGGGCGAACTAATCCTTTGTTTGAGGATTGACTAAATATCCATCGATTGTGGAGCGAATAACGCCATTCCGAACCACAGACAATTTCGCACAACCTGCGATCGACTCAGAAAATATCAATAGCCATTGCCGAAAATTATCGAATATTTTCTATCACCTAACTAATCAGAATGGAAACCCCAAAATTTATAAATATTTGATATTTTGTGGTAAATTATGTTAATATTGAGACCGGACGGCTGGGTTGTGCGAGGTCGCCCATTAGTTCTGCCAAACCTACTAAGCTTGAGAAAGGTTTCAGTAAGACCCAACCTGAAAATGCCGTGAGTTGCGGTGGTGGCGCCCTATGTGCGATCGCGATCGGTGCAAACAGTTGTTTTTTTCGGTGCAAGCCAGGGTGGTCGATCGATTCGGGCAAAGTTCCTTTCTTGGGGAACAAGCGCCATCGAGGATAAGCAAGTTATAATTTGTTGCGGAAGCGTACAGAGATTTTTTTATGAGTAAACCCCCAGTTCATGCCTTTTTTGTAGGCAGAGCAGTTGCCGAAGCACTGTACGAGCAATTAGAAAGCGCAGCAACCAACGCTTTCTCCGAACTCGGCAAATTTGACGCCGAACAAAGAGAACGCCTGCGCCAGTTCACAGATCGAGTTGTAGAACGGGCTAATCGAGCTGCCGATGAGGCGATGCAGACCAGAACTGGTACTGGAACCACCAGCACTACTACTGACATTCAAGACATCCATCCCGCAGACTTGCAAGTAACGATCGACGAGCTGCGCGCCGAAGTCGCTCTCGTGCGATCGGAATTGCAGCGCTACCGCAGCAGTTTGCCTTAACAAAGGGCGATTCCAGCGGACGATAGCTCCGAAGTGACGATCGCAACAACTACTGATTGTTACAAGAGCGCATTGCTTTGCGCTCCTGCGCTCCTTCTTACCAAGAAATTGGGTCTAAAGCCCCGTCCTTCTAGGACGGCTTTAATTTTTTAATTATTGCACTATTCCATTTCTATCTACCATCTTAGCCATAGATAAGCTATCATAGAGATATGCTAAACATGACCTACGAGTACAAACTAGAACCCACTTCATCCCAATCTCAGACCTTTGACCACTGGTTAGAAGTCTGTCGCAAGGTGTGGAATTATGCTCTTAGAGAGCGGAAAGACTGGTACAACTCAAGGTCATGTGGAATCAACGCCTGTAGCCTAAAATCCGAATACATTATTCCCGCTGATACCCCTAGACCAAACTTTGCCGTGCAGTGCAAATCTTTGACCACCGCTAGACAAAGTAATTCAGAGCTAAAAACTGTCCACTCCCAAGTATTGCAGCAAGTTCTCAAGCAATTAGAGAAAGCCTTTACTTCTATGTGGGAATCAGGTTTTGGCTTTCCGAGGTTTAAGAAGAAAGGCAGAATCAGAAGTTTCCTGTTCCCTACTCCTAATCAAACCGTAGTAATCGGGAATAGGATTAACCTACCCAGTATTGGCTTAGTTAAGTTCAGAGATTCTAGACCTATCCCTGATGGTTTTGTAGTCAAGCAAATCAGAATAGTTAAAAGAGCCTCTGGATACTTTGCCATGTTAGCTTTAGCTCTAGATGTAAGTATCCCTACTACCATGCCTCATGGCTATGCCCTAGGAATCGATCTAGGTTTAGAGAAATTTCTCGCTACCTCCGATAATGAACTAGTTGCCAGACCTAAATTCTTTGTGGATGCTCAACGCAAGCTGAAATCGCTGCAAAAAGTAGTCAGTCGCAAAAGAATCGGGTCAAAAAACTGGCAAAAAGCTCAAAAAAAAGTAGCAAGATACCATCAACATATCAGTGACAGTAGGAAGGATTTCCATTTCAAAACCGCCCATCATCTCTGTAATCAAGCAGGAATGATATTTGCTGAAGATTTGAATGTCAAAGCAATGGCAAAAGAGATGCTCTGCAAGCACACTCTAGATGGGGGATTTGGACAATTTCTATCTATTCTGGAATATGTTTGTTTCAAGAAAGATGTATTTTTCTTAAAGGTAGATAAAAATGGTACATCTCAAACCTGCCCTCAGTGCCAGACTCATACAGGAAAGAAGCCTTTGAGCTTAAGAATTCATCAATGTCCTGAGTGTGGATATGAAGCAGATAGAGATGTAGCAGCAGCGCAGGTAGTAGTCCAGCGTGGGCTTGCAGCGGTAGGGCATACCGTCAAGATGCTTTCAGAGGGTAAAGCTACTAGGCTCCCTGTGATGAAAGAATCCCCGTCTCTTTAGAGCGGAGAGTGTCAACTGCAATCAAAGCAACAACATAAAATAAGCAATTTGGGAACCCAAGTGTCTGCTCTCCTTGATGACTCTGTTAATCGCCAGCGCTCCCCCAAGCGTACTAGCGACGCCGATGAGCCAAAAACTGCTGGTAAATCCTACAAAAGTAAAGCTTATCGCTGGAATCGCGAAAAATATTCCCGGCAGCGACGCTTCTTCGACATTTGGGCCTTTGTCTTGCTCTGGCTGGCTTCGCTGTGGTTCGACAGCAAAAACTGGAGCTACTGGGGAGGTGTAACTGAAGAAAAGAAAGTTGCCAGACGCCGCTTTCAAGCTATCTGGGTTCGAGAAACACTCTTGGATTTAGGCCCGACTTTCATTAAAGTTGGACAATTATTTTCCACCCGCGCCGACTTGTTCCCCGCAGAGTTTGTCGAGGAACTTTCTAAGTTGCAAGATAAAGTGCCTGCTTTCAGTTACGAACAGCTAGAGGTAATTGTCGAGCAAGATTTGGGCAAGAGTGTTGATGAACTCTACCGCAGCTTCGATCCTGTGCCCCTGGCCGCTGCCAGTTTGGGTCAGGTACACAAAGCTCAACTGCACTCGGGCCCGGAAGTTGTAGTAAAAGTACAACGCCCTGGACTGCGAAAGCTGTTTGAAATAGATTTGCAAATTCTCAAGGGAATTGCTCGCTATTTTCAAAACCATCCTAAGTGGGGCCGCGGCCGAGATTGGATGGGGATTTATGAGGAATGTTGTCGCATTCTGTGGCTGGAAATAGACTATCTCAATGAAGGCCGGAATGCTGATACTTTTCGCCGCAATTTTAGCAACTGCGACTGGGTGCGGGTGCCGCGAGTTTATTGGCGCTACGCGGCTCCGCGAGTGCTGACTTTGGAATACCTACCAGGGATTAAAATCAGCCATTACGAAGCTCTCGAAGCAGCCGGGATCGATCGCAAATTAATTGCTCAGTTAGGTGCGAAAGCTTATTTGCGACAGTTGCTCAACGATGGCTTTTTCCACGCAGATCCACACCCCGGCAATATCGCTGTTAGTGCTGACGGATCTCTGATTTTCTACGATTTCGGCATGATGGGTCAAATTCAGTCCAACGTCCGCGAAGGACTGATGGAGACTCTCTACGGCATTGCTTCCAAGGATGGACAGCGGATTATGGATTCTCTGATCAACTTGGGCGCTTTGGTTCCTACAGGCGATATGAGTCCGGTGCGCCGCAGCATCCAGTATATGCTCGATAACTTCATGGACAAGCCTTTTGAAGAGCAGTCCGTGAGCGCCATTACCGACGATCTTTACGATATAGCCTACGATCAACCTTTTCGCTTCCCAGCTACCTTTACTTTTGTAATGCGAGCTTTTTCGACGATTGAAGGCGTGGGCCGGGGTTTAGATCCCGAGTTTAACTTTATGGAGGTGGCACAACCTTTTGCCATGCAGCTTATGACTAATGGAAATGGGCCGGATGCAACGAGCAGCATTTTTAACGAACTAGGCCGTCAGGCGGCTCAGGTGAGTTCGACAGCTTTGGGTTTGCCCCGCCGGATTGAGGAGACTATTGATAAACTCGAACAGGGAGATTTGCGGATTCGAGTCCGTTCTTCCGAAGCTGAGCGATTGATGCGCCGCATGAGCAACGTTCAAATGGGCACTAATTATACTTTGATGATGAGTGCTTTTACTTTGTCGGCGACAATTTTGTTTGTCAGCAATCAAGTATGGCCCGCTGTCGCTGTGGCTTTGCTGGCTGCGGGTGCTGGGTTTGCTCTGTTGCGTTTGTTCAAACGGATCGATCGATTAGATAGAATGTCATAATGCGGCCAATTGACGATCGAGAATTTCTGACTTGCGATTTGTCGCCTGCAAAAACTTAACATTTAACGAGTTCGCCGGGAATTCCCCATCCTCTCGTAGTGTAGGAACAGCGTAGCGTCTTCCGCAACGAAGAAGGGTGGGGATGAAAGGCAGGTGGATGTAGCGCAGCGGAGTCCACAAACTACCGAGAAAGCAACGAACAGAAGATTTATTTACTACTTTTCTATTTTTGTAGTAAGATACTGGAATGATGAAAGCAGTCAAGGTCAGAATTTATCCATCCGACGAGCAGAAAAAAACGCTGTCAAAAGCGTTTGGCTGTGCTCGTTGGTTTTGGAATAATTCACTGACCCAGACCAATCGGCTCTATAAAGAAACTGGGAAAGGCTTATCTCAGCAAGGAATGAATGACCGCCTACCAGGGCTAAAAAAAGAGTTTGAATGGTTAGCCCAAGCTTATAGCCAGGTGCTTCAATCGGTTTCATTGAACCTGTCGAGGGCTTTTATCAACTTCTTTGAAGGTCGGACAAAATTCCCTAACTTCAAATCTAAGTTCGACAAGCAATCGATTCAGTATCCCCAAAACGTCAAGATTACCGATGAAGGCTTAAAACTGCCTAAGTTGGGTGTGATTCCCGCCAAAATTCACCGCGTTCTTGATGGTCAACTCAAAACCGTGACCGTCTCGATGACACCATCAGGCAAGTATTTTGCCTCATTGCTGTTTGATGACGGGGTGCCAGAACTGGCTAAATCCAGTGACGGGAAGGCGGTAGGGATTGATTTGGGTTTGACTCACTTTGCCATCACGTCAGATGGATCAAAGTTTGACAATCCAAGGGTGTTGAAAAAGCGGGCCAAGAACCTGAAGCGCAAGCAAAAAAAGCTATCGCGTAAAGTTAAAGGCTCAAATACGCGCCTGAAGGCGAAACGCATTGTGGCGAGAGTCCACGAGCGGATTGCTAACACCCGAAAAGACTTCCTGCATAAGCTCTCACGCAAAATGGTGAACGAGAACCAAGTCATCTGCGTTGAGAATTTGGCAGTGAAGAATATGGTGAAAAATCACAACCTAGCTAAAGCAATCAGTGATGCTAGCTGGAGTGAATTCACCCGAATGCTTGAATATAAAGCAAAAGAGGAGGGGAAGTGCTACGTCGAAGTAGACCGTTTTTTCCCATCCTCAAAGACTTGCTCAGTCTGTCTCAATCGAGTTGGTAATTTGCCGTTGAATGTGCGGTCATGGCAGTGTCAAAGCTGTGAAACAAAGCATGACCGGGATGTCAACGCAGCGGTCAATATTCGAGATGAAGGACTCCGTATTTTAGCGTTAGGAACTAGCGCTACTGCCAAGGGAGGGAAGGTAAGTCCAAAGTCTGGAAGGCGTAAGTCATCCGTTTCTAAGGCACTACCCGTCGAAGTTGGAAGCTCCGCCCTCAACGACCGAAGCGCTCAGGGCGCGTAGGAAGTAGGGCGGGGTAGTTCACTGTTAAGTTTTCGCAGGCTGACAACAAGTTTCTCAACTTGACAGCTATTACTTGCTAGGGACACTAAAACCCCGGTTGCTGCATAGATTTCTCCCCAGCCAAATGTCTTATTTTGAAGCTAGAAATCGTTTTTTTTGGGCAGGTGCTGCTGAATGCAGCTTGATTCACGAAACTTTTCAGACGCAATGAGCATCTGACGATCTACAATGTAAGGCTAATGAAGTGCAATTTTTCCAAGACTAGCGATCGGCAGAAATTTCCAGTACCGTTCGGAATTTTAAGTTTTGTAATCAAAAATTGCACCCGTTAAATCAAGCTTTTAAGTTCGATGAGTCCCATCAGCAATCTATGAAACGCTCTTTCGCAGGTAAGACAGACACAGGGCTAGTTCGTTCCGTAAATCAGGATTCGTACTACATAGACCCTGACGGGCGATTTTTCATAGTAGCCGACGGCATGGGAGGACACGCGGGAGGTCAAGAAGCCAGTCGGATTGCGACTCAGGCGATTCAATCTTATTTGCTCGAACATTGGGAAGGGCCTGAAGATTCTCCCCTGTTGTTGGAAAAGGCTTTGTTAATTGCCAATCAAGCAATTTTGACCGATCAGCTCGAACATCCCGAGCGTGCTGATATGGGTACTACGGCTGTGGTTCTGATCTTTAGGGATGAGGGCAGACCTTGGTGCGCTAATATCGGGGACTCTCGCTTGTATCGGCTGCACGGATCTCACTTGGATCAGATTACTGAAGACCAGACTTGGGTGGCTCAGGCTGTCAAAAGAAAGGCCCTGACTCCGGATCAGGCTCGCAGTCATCCTTGGCGTCACGTTTTGTCCCAGTGTTTGGGCCGCGACGATTTGCACGAGATAGATATTCTGCCGGTGGACGTAAAGCCCGGGGATCGCTTGTTGCTGTGCAGCGACGGCTTGACTGAGGAACTTTCCGATCCTTTGATTGCTTCGCCTCTGAAGTCGATTCGCGCCTGCGAGGGCGCTGCAACTGCTTTGATTGAAGCCGCCAAGGATAAAGGGGGACGGGACAATATTACTGTGGTGATCGTGACGATCGACCTCAAATAATATCCTCGCGCCCTCGCACACCTAAAAATCTCCCAATCCCCCAATCAAAAAATCTAAAATCTAAAATCGAATGGTTCGCGTTATCGGTTTGATGAGTGGCACGTCGGTAGATGGCATTGATGCTGCTTTAGTGGATGTGGTCGGTTCCCAAGCAGACTTAAAAGTGCAGTTGGTGGCCGGCAAGACTTTCCCTTATCCTGCTACTTTGCGATCGCAAATTCTCTCAGTTTGCAGTGGTTCCGCGTTGTCCATGGCTGAGTTCGCTGAATTAGATGATGCGATCGCCCAAGAATTTGCCAAGGCAGCATTGACAATTCAAACAGAATATGATAATGCAGAATTAATCGGCTCTCACGGTCAAACGGTCTACCACCGACCCCCAGGGAATACGGAAAAGAGCAGTTTTTCTGCTGCACCTAGCCCCTGCTCAGACATGGGTTACAGCTTGCAACTCGGGCGGGGCGCGCTCATCGCGCAATTGACAGGCATTACGACTGTGAGCAATTTTCGATCGGCAGACATTGCAGCAGGGGGTCAGGGAGCACCCTTAGTCCCAATAGTTGACGCCTGCCTGCTTGCCGAGCCCAACCGCAATCTCTGCATCCAAAATCTCGGCGGAATTGGCAATTTTACTTATCTTCCTGCCTTTAAAGATCGGGAATTGGCTGACAAGTCTGCGGCTCCTCCTCTGGGCGAGGGTATCTTGGGTTGGGATACCGGGCCGGCAAATTCGCTGTTAGACTTGGCAGTGCAGCACTTCTGTGACGGCACAAAAACTTGTGACGAAGGTGGAGCTTGGGCGGCAAGTGGCACTCCCTGTCAAGCTTTAGTAGAGAATTGGCTACAGCAAGATTTTTTCATCCAAGCACCGCCCAAATCTACAGGGCGAGAGTTATTTGGTGTAGACTATTTTAACCGTTGTTTGGTCGAGGCTCAAGGTTACAACCTCAGTCCTGCTGATGTGCTGGCTACTTTGACGGAACTGACAGTTGCTTCGATCGTTCACAGTTACCAAACTTTTTTGCCGCAGATGCCCGATCGAGTTTTATTGTGCGGGGGCGGCAGCCACAATCTCTACTTAAAACGCCGATTGCAAGCACAATTGCATCCAGTGCAAGTGTTGACTACTTCTGAGGCAGGCTTGAGTGTAGATTTTAAAGAGGCGATCGCTTTCGCGGTTTTAGCCGTCTGGCGGGTTCGGGGTATTCCCGGCAATCTGCCTCAAGTTACTGGTGCTTGCGCGCCGGTTCTGTTAGGAGAAATTAACTCTTGTTGGCACAGTTGGGCATGATAGCATAGAGTCTGAGGGACAACGGCTGTGCGTTGTTGCACCAGCATTGTAGCCAGCAGGAAAAGCATAGGAACAGCACTGTGGCTCACACGTTTTTAATGGAATCTGGCCAATGGACGCTCGAAGGAAGTTGGATTGAGCGCAATGGCGTGCCAATTACGGTAAAAGGCAAAACTTTAGTGAGCTGGAACCGAACAGATTGGTTCAGTATGGTGACGAAGCTCGTGTTTCCAGGAGGCGATCGCGAAGAGATTATTTTGCAGTACCGAGGACACCTCAATAACGATGAGCGGCAGTATACTTTTGTACTCCAACACAGCGAACTCGGCCGAGTCGAGGGCGAAGGTTGGATTGCTCCCCAGTCGATCGTCCAACGTTACTGGGTACTCGGAGATGAACGCCAGCGGCGGACGGGTTTTGATACCCTCCACCGCGTTGATGAAAATCGCTACTACCAATCTAGTGGCATCATGTCTGGTCATTACTTGACGAGTACGATGGAGGCAACTCTGGAACGTCAGTCGGATTGACACTCTCAGCGCTAAAGCGACTGAGATTCTTAAGACATTGCGGTCTTAATATCCTGATTGCTCAGGTTCCCAAACTCACCACGTTTGCTCTGCGAGCGTGGTAATATTTTTTGGGCGTTTAGGTGTTGAATACCAGGTTTCGCGTCCTGGCCCGCGTACCATTCTCAAGGCTCGGTCTCTAATCGTTTTTGCAGCACCAATATCGGCGTGTTCGTGATATCCACATTCCACACAGATGAATTTCTCTCCATTCCTGTTGGATTTATCGATGTGTCCACAATTTCTGCATTCAGTGCTAGAGTGTTTGGGATTAACTTTAATTACGATTTTTCCTTGCTTCACAGCTAGATACTCAATCTTTAATCCCAAATCGCCCCAGCCCGCATCAGAGATAGCACGATTCAATCCCTTTTTCCTGGATTGCCCGTTCTTCAGAAACCTCCCAGTTTTCTCATCACTTTTTACCTTGCATTTCTAGCATCATCCCAGGGATATTCAAATCTTCTATGGCAATTACATCAACGCTTCTAGATACAATCTTATTCGCAGTTTTCCATTGATGCGCTTGGCGTTTATTGCCAATCTTTTGATGGAATCTGCTAACTCTGATAGCTGCTTTTTTGCGGTTTTTACTGCCTTTTGTTTTGCGGTTAACCCGTCTCTGTCTAATTTTTAGAGTACGTTTAGCTTTTTTATTGGTCGAAAACCTAGGGTTCTCAATTTGGTAGCCATCAGAAAGATGAACCAGTTTAGTGAGTCCTAAGTCGCAACCGATTACTTTGGGATTGTTACCGAGAGCTTTGGGGCTGTATTCAGGTACAGACTTATCTTCTATTCTCACGGAAACATACCAATCATTCTGTCGTTTTCTAACTGTGCAAGCCTTGATGGTAAAACCATTTGGGATTGAGCGAGAGTTGTAAAACCGCATCCAACCCAGTTTAGGTAGGTAAATTTTATTACCCTTAATTTTTACTCCCATTACGAAAGTAAAAGATGTGAAGTTGCTGCGGTTTTTAAATTTAGGAAATCCCCTACCCTCAAAGAAGTTTTTGTAGGCAATATCTAAGCGTTTAACATTCTGTTGTAAAACTGTTGAATCTATGGCGTTGTACCAAGGTCTAGCCATTTTTAACTCAGGTAATGCTGTAATCTGAATGTCACCAGCATTTCGACGCGGATTTCTAGTTTTACCTTCAAAGTCTGACTTAGAATCTTTCCAAGGATTTCCGGTTGCGCCATTTTTACTTACGAAGCAGGTCAATGGTGAAGCTTCGACTTTCGTTCTAATGTCACTGTAATTGCCTTGGATAAACTGCTGATTGTACTGACATATTCTGTCATTTAAGCACCAATTATACTGGCTTCGCAGCATATCTATCCAAGCCGACATTTTTGATGACTGTGTTTGATTGGGTCGCAACTTATAAACATAATTTGTTAGCAATCTGGTTCACCTCCTTAGCTTGTATTTTAACGTCTTTTTTTGGTTTTAAATATTAAGATTCAAGAAAAATTTACGGCGGTTGAAACCGCCCGTGCTGCTTGCATCTCAGGTCTAAAGACTCAGAGTTTTCCGCTTGCCGAATGTTTTTTACAACTCTTTTTAGAGTTACAAGTGGCACGATCCAGAACTTGAGTAGAAAATTAAAGGTTTTGCTTGTCGGAGATCGCCTTTTGATGTTCGACTTGCTCAATTCTTGCTCAAAGCCATCCGCTGCAACTTGAGAGGGCTAGCGCCGTGCAAATCTAACTTTATTGCAGATTAAAAGCTTTAGTTGAAGTGTTAAGCTCGCGATCTAGCGGTTCTCAGAAAGATGAGGTATATCAAATTATGCTGCGATAATCAGGGAGAGTGCACACACGAAGACCATATTTACCGGAGAGAAACCTCAGAAAGCTTGTAATACATATCGCTTACCAATTGCCAGACATACCTCATATTTTTGAGAAAAGCTATATCAAACAATTTGCATTTCTGGAAATTAGATTTATTAATTTATTCTACCCAATTTCAGAATTTATGGGTTTAATTTATTGTATAAGAAATATAGATATTGTCGAAAAATTTATAATGTTTAAGAGGCGGAGCGATAAATTCTTGTTGCTTTGTGCTGCGATCGTCGATCGGACTATTACGGAGAATCGATCCCAACTTTTAGTAGAATCAAAAGACAATAAAGTGGGAGTTTGTCTAGACCCGAGGATGAGTTCTCGATAGGTCGCTAAAAATTGTTTCTACCAAATGCCTCTAACCTGATAAATTCATCCGTATATCAGTGTCGGGTTCTGAGGATATTCTTGCCTTGTATCTTCGAGTGACGCCCCATCACCCCCAACTCCTTTCCGCCTGAGGGAAGAGAGTAAGAGACGGAGGTCGCCGACTGCGACTCTAGGCTACTCAACGCCTGGATTGGGCTCTAGACCCCAATGGTGTTTGAGAAAATGGCGGTACATGGTTTCGCGCAACATCATTTGCTCGTAAAGCTTGACCAAAAACTCCTGAGCTTGCTCGCGGCTCATGCCACTTACCTGTGTTTTGAAGGAACACAGGCTAAATTGCTGCTCCAAAGACAATTCTGCTGGTTGGCTCATGACTTTGACTCCTGTAGTAAGTAAAAGTGACTTGACAGTGAAACCTGGATTAACCAGATTTGTAAGTTGTTTCTGTAAGTTGCTTCAGCGATCGGCTCTTGGTTTCAGGATGTCCCGCAAGCCTATCTCGCTTTAGTATATTACAAAAGGTAACAATAATTTGACAAAATTACCATCTTTCCCAAGAAATAACTTAATCGTAGAGATGGCAGGATGTCGGCAAAAGTTCCTTCCGCAGACTTATACCACTCTATCTACTTGTCAAAAGAAAAAAGGCTCAGTATGAACCAAAATAATTGCAGCGATTTATACCAACTCGTGCG
Organism: Microcoleus sp. CAWBG27; assembly: GCF_020883145.1. Lineage (NCBI taxonomy): Bacteria > Bacillati > Cyanobacteriota > Cyanophyceae > Oscillatoriales > Microcoleaceae > Microcoleus > Microcoleus sp. CAWBG27. The sequence continues at coordinate 37,110 of NZ_JAHREU010000019.1, read as the reverse complement.
GAAATTCTCTCTGAGTAAGGGGGAGAGCGGGTGAGGGGAGATCGGGAGAGTGGGAGAATTTATATTTCTCTCTTCTCCCTTACCTTCTTCCTTGTATCGGTTATCAAATCATTTGCTGGCTTCGGAGTTCAACCCTCAACATCCATTCGTTAAATCGGCTACACCTGTTAAATCCCGCACACTGCTTCCGAACTTAGAAGCGTTCCTGCTAATTGGAGGGAGGGACATTCGGCTGTGGAGTAGCAGCTCCGGGCCTGGAATTGGGGGCAATGGGTGCGGGCGAAACGGGAGGAATTCCTAGATTTCCCCCAGAGTTGCTCGGCTGCTGTCCCGGTGCTGGAAGAGGAGATTGAAACTGATTGGGATTGAACTGCTGCTGCCCCGGAGCCGGGAGAGGAGATTGAAACCGATTTGGATTGAGCTGCTGTTGCCCAGGATCTACGGGAGACGGCAGAGGTTGAGGGTAATTGCCCGAAGGTGCCGCAGGAATCCCCGAATTGGGAAGCGACGGATTATTCGGCTGGGCAGAGGGAGCTGAACTAGGAAGAGTTGCTAGAGCTACTCTATCGCCCCCTACCTCTCGCAATTTGTCTAAAACCTCCACAACTTTGGCGTATTTAGCATTTTGAGGAGCGTACAACACCGTCAAGCCGGCAGGATTTGTGCTGTGGAAACTCTTTAAAACTCGATCGAGCTGCTGGTAATTAACAGGCAATTGGTCGATATAAGTTTGCCCGAAATCGTCAATGCTGACAATCAGCATCTCTCGCATCTGCGTTTGTCCAGTCTTCGCCTTCGGCAAATCGACATTAATCGCTTGCTGGCGAGTCAGTTGCAAAGCCGCCACCAAAAAAAACGTCAGAATGCAAAAGATCACGTCAATTAAAGGCACCAGTTCAATCCGAGCCTCTTCAGCAGGAGTATCTAAGTGAATCTTCATCAGTTGTTCTTTGTTCTAATTATTAGAAGGTGAATCTTCAGCCGGATCGGAACCTTTCAATTTCGGCTCCCTGAGACGTTCTCCCGATGATTCTTGAGAATTGAGAGAACGCCTGTTCAAACCATCGGAACCAAAGGAAGAATTGTTGTGCTCTGTACCGGGCGATCGACCTTTAGCATTAGCAGTCGGCCAATATTGTCTGTAGAGCAATTCCATTTCATTTCCAGCTTTGCGAAATATTTTGGCTTGGTTGAACAAAAAAGCTTGAAATATCCGATAAAACGCCAAGGTAAAAATTGCTACTACCATCCCACTCGCAGTCGTGATCAGCGCCTCGCTAATCCCCAAAGTCACGCCAGTGGTTGCCGCCGTACCGATGTCGCCCAGACGGATGGAACTGAGGGAGTTAATCAAGCCCAAAACTGTTCCCAGCAAGCCCAGCAAAGGGGCGAGAGCGATCGTCGCTTCTAAAATTTTGTCCCCGCGGCGCATCGAAGCCAACTCTTCATCGGCGGCTGCTTCGAGGGCGAGTCGAAATAAATCTGGTTCGGGATTGTACAGGCGCAGGGGTGCAGAAAGAAATCGCCCGATCGGCTGTCGGTTGGCCTGTCTGGCAATCTCGCTAGCCGCCCCCCAATCGCTGCGCGCCGCGTCGAGAATCCGGTTAACAATCTGCTTCTCTTTGCTCAAGAGACTCGCCCAGAACCACAAACGCTCGATAATTGTGCTTACAGACAGAATCGATAACACTAACAGGGGCCACATCGCTGGGCCGCCTTTTTGAAACAGTTCTTGAATATTCACAATATTTTTGCTCCTGCATTACCCGCTAACTTTTGCTTCTGTTCTACTTTTTTTTACAAATCTAAGGCCATTTAATTTTAGCGATTAATGTACTCAGGACTTACGCACTCGCCACTAAAGAAACCGGGTCTTGCAGTCCGAGGCCTCGGGCTGCAAAGAAGTATCTTACTCGATCGAATCCCGTTGCTGGTAAGTCTTGGTAATATTGTCAGACTCCTCGCGGGCGATCGGCGGTGGCGACTTGCTCAGAATTCTTCTAAGTCTTCTTGACACATATCTTGCAGCGACTGGTGTTGCAGGCGGCGGGAAGAGCGACGATATTTTTTAGTTTGCAGTTTCGGTTCATACTGCTGTGTACCGTCGGACTTGGTTTGCTGCTTCAAGCTGGATTCGGCGCTGCTGGAGTTTTGCAGAGTTTGCTGGCGGACGATCGCCTCTTCCATAAAATTCAAATAATACTGGTAGCGCTCCCAATCGCCCCGCACCACACAGTTAGGCTCATCGCGGTGCGAACAGTCGCTAAACTGGCAGCTACCCAAAGCCAGCCTCTGACGAGCTTCTGGGAAATATTGAGCTAACTCGGACGGATCGGATTCGAGAGCCGGCTGATTAAAGCCCGGAGTATCAGCCAACAGCCCGCCGTCGGGGAGTTCAAATAGTTCGACGTGGCGAGTCGTGTGGCGCCCGCGGCCGAGTTTGCCCGAAACAGCGTTGACTCGCAGGTTGAGGGCGGGAACCAGTTGGTTGATCAAGCTGGACTTGCCGACGCCAGAAGGCCCACAAATTATCGTTATTTTGTCTTGGGTGTGGCTGTGGAGAAAGTTCGGCAAGGGATTTTGTACGGAATTTAACGGAGCTAACGGATGAGCCGATTTTGCTAGTAGGGGGTTCTCCTCAGAAGGCAACAGAGAACCATCTATTTTGTCCGATAAATGCTGGGAAGTTACTTTTTCGACATAAACTTTATTTTGAAAATTTGTGGCAACTTCCTGCACTCCTAAACCGCTGCGAACGCTAATAAACATTGGTTCGTAGCCCCAACGTGAAAGCCGATCGCGCCACTGTTCCAATTCCTCGGCCCTTACCAAATCGCATTTGTTCAGGCACAAACTCACCTCTAAACCTGTAGATTCTGCCTTGACTAAAAACCGAGTTAATGAGGCGGGGTCTAAATCGGGTTCGGCTAGGGCAAAAACCAGGAGAATGCGATCGGCATTAGCGACAGGCGGGCGGTTGAGTTCTGTGCGGCGGGGGAAGACTTCTGAAATTGCACCCCGGCGGTCAGTCCAGTCTGGTTCGTCTACCACCACGCGATCGCCCACCATCACCTGTTGACCAATTTTTTTGAGTCGAGTGCGACGAGTGCACAGGAGAGTGGGAGCATCCGCCAGGGCTATATTCTCGTGAATCCCGGCTGCTTGATCTAGCCTGACTCGGTAGAAGTTAGCCTGAACTGCCACTACTGTACCGACGAGGGAGGACAAATTCAGGCTCATCCTGCTTCCTGGAGTTCTGGGCGCTGCACTTTCATGGCAAAAAAGCCGGACTCCGACTCATCCGCAACAAATTGCGTTTCGAGAATTTGATAGCCTTCCATTTTCAGACTATCAGGCACTTGTTCGATCGGCTCCCCCGCATCCAGCCACACTTCCAAAACAGCACCCGGTGGCATTTGTTCCAGTCGCAATTTAGTGCGGACAAAATTCAGAGGACACGGAGTCCCCCGCAGGTCGATTTTGGCATCGGGAGATTTGGGATTTTCAATTTTGGATGTTGAATTCATAGTCTGCCTTTTCTTTTCAAATTTCCCATTTCAAATCCTAAAAGCCTTATTTTATCGTGAACCAATTGCCCAACAATTATTCTACAACCGATTTTTGAGACCAATTGGTCTCATTTTTGGGAGGACTATTCCCACAAATTGCCCAACTATTATTCTACGACGGATCTTTGAGACCCATGGGTCTCATTTTTTGAAGGACTATTCCCACAAATTGCCGAACAATTATTCTACCTGTACAAAATGAGACCAATTGGTCTCACTTTTTTGACAGAGAATTTTAAAATTGCCGAACAATTATTCTACCTGTACAAAATGAGACCAATTGGTCTCACTTTTTTGACAGAGAATTTTAAAATTGCCGAACAATTATTCTACCTGTACAAAATGAGACCAATTGGTCTCACTTTTTTGACAGAGAATTTTAAAAATTGCCACGGAATCATCAAACAGGAAAATTTGACACCCATGGGTGTCAAAAAATTGCTTATTTCTGAAACAAATTGCCCAAAAATCCTTCCAAGCCACCTTTACCAGTACGATCGCCCTTCAGCTTAGCAAGCTGCATCAGCAACTCCCGTTCCTCAGCAGTCACCTTAGTCGGAATATCAATAGACACCGCAATCAAATGGTCACCGCGACTGACTGGATTGCCCAACTTAGGCACTCCTTTTTTCTCCAGAGTCAGAACCGTATCAGGCTGAGTCCCAGTAGGAATCAACAATTCCGTCGGCCCATCTACAGTTTCCACTTCCAACCGGCAGCCCAAAATTGCTTGCAAGTAACTAATCTTGACTTCCGAATTAACGTTAATGCCGTCCCGCTTAAATAGCGGGTCTTCATTCACAGCCAAAAACACGTAAAGATCCCCCGGCGGCCCACCCAACTTGCCAGCATCGCCTTCATTGGAAACGCGCAAGCGAGTACCGTTGTCTACCCCAGCCGGAATAGTGATTTTCAGCTTTTTCATCACTTCTTTCTGGCCCCGGCCGCCACAAGTTTCGCACTTGTCCTCAATCACTTGCCCGGTGCCGTTGCAGGTGGGGCAAACAGAAACTTGAGTAAAGCTGCCGAAAGGAGTGCGGGTAGCGCGTCGGACTTGACCGCTGCCGGTACAAGTCGAACAGGTTTGAGGTCTGGTTCCCGGCTTGGCGCCAGTTCCGGTACAAGTTTCGCAGGTTTCTAGGTGCTTGATGCGGAGTTCTTTTTCCCCACCAAAAACTGCTTCGCGGAAATCCAGGCGCAAATCCAGTCGCAAATCATCTCCGCGCACCGGGCCGCTGCGTCTGCGACCTTGCTGTTGGGCGCCCGCCCCTCCTTGAAAACCCTGAAAGAAGCTTTCAAAGATGTCAGCAAAGCTGTCGCCGAAGTCTTGGAACCCCGGCGCGCCTGCACCACTGACGCCTTGTTCGCCGAAACGATCGAAACGGGCGCGGGTTTCCGGTTCGGATAGTACCTCGTAGGCACGGTTAATTTCTTTAAACCGCTCCTCAGCTCCAGATTCTTTGTTGACATCTGGATGGTACTTGCGAGCTAGGCGGCGGTAAGCACGCTTAATTTCCTCTTTGTCTGCGCTGCGAGAAACGCCTAATATTTCATAGTAATCACCGGCCATAAAGCTGCTTGCCTGGAGGTAAATAACAAAAAGTGTACGAAAAAGAAACGGGCAACCTTTCCTGAAATTACCAATTAAAAATTAAAAATTTTCATTGTTAATTGTTAATTGTTAATTGTTAATTTTTCAGTGCTAAAGGAAAGGATTCATCTCATCAACTTCCGGTTCGGGAACCTTCGGTTTGGGTTTGGGTTGTGGTTCCGGCTGTCGCTTGGACTGTCGTTCCGGTTTAGGTTCCGGTTGTGGTTCCGGCTGTCGCTTGGACTGTCGTTCCGGTTTGGGTTCCGGTTGTGGCGGAGCTGGTGGCGCCGGGGGGGGTGCCACCAGCAGCTCTTCTGTCAGGAAAAGGCTGTCGTCGGTAACTGCAACCTCTTCTAGTTCTGAAATCATCTCGCTTTCAACCTCTGGCGAGGAGTTGGCTACTCCGCTGCGGGCTTGCTCGTAGACTGCTGTCCCGAGGGAGTATAGCAGTTGCTTGAAAGCTTCGATTTGCTCGGTGAGTTCCTCAACAGTGATGTCGGGGTTAGCCATCCCCGCCTTCAAAGCTGTTGCTGCTGTTTCGGCTGCGACTTTGAGGTCGTCGCTGAGCAATTGGGCGTTGGTTTTCAAAGTGACACCACAATTATAGACCAGGGTGTCGGCTTGATTTTTGAGTTCGACTACTTGAGCGCGCTTGATATCCTCATCGGCGTAAAGTTCCGCTTCTTGTCGCATCCGCTCGACTTCAGTTTCGCTCAAGCCCCCTGTATTGGAAATTTGGATGCTTTGTTCTTTGCCGGTTCCCTTATCTTCTGCGGCAACTTTGAGAATGCCGTTGGCATCGATTTCAAAGGTAACTTCGATTTGAGGTACGCCGCGGGGGGCTGCGGGAATGCCTTTGAGCAGGAATTTGCCGAGACTTTTGTTGTCTTTTACCAATGCGCGCTCGCCTTGGAGGACGTGAATTTCTACGGAGGTTTGTCCGTCAGCAGCCGTGCTGTACATTTGCGATCGACTGGTGGGGATGGTTGTATTGCGATCGATTACTTTGGTAAACACACCGCCCAAAGTTTCGAGTCCCAGGGAAAGCGGCGTCACGTCTAGCAACAGCAAATCTTTGACTTCACCGCCCAACACCCCGGCTTGAATTGCCGCGCCTACAGCTACAGCTTCGTCGGGATTCACCGATTTATCGGGAGACGCGCCCCCAAAATACTTACTAATTGCCTCTTGAACTGCCGGAATTCGGGTTGAGCCTCCGACTAAAATAATCCTGTCTATATTTTTCGGGGTAAGACTTGCGTCTTTGAGGGCTTGAGTCACCGGATCGATCGTCGCCTGCACCAAATGAGCCACCAGTTTTTCAAACTGAGCCTTCGAGAGATCCATTTCCAAATGCTTGGGCCCTTTAGCATCAGAGGAGATGAACGGCAAATTAATGGATGTGGATTGCGAGAGAGAGAGTTCAATTTTCGCCTTTTCCGCAGCTTCTCGGAGGCGCTGCAAAGCCATTTTGTCTGTTGAGAGGTCGCTACCTTCTTGAGTTCGGAAAGCTTCTACCAGCCACTGAACTATGCAGTCATCAAAGTCATCTCCTCCGAGATGGTTGTTACCTGCGGTGGCGTTGACTTCAAAAATTCCGTCTCCCAATTGCAGGATCGAAACGTCGAAAGTACCGCCGCCGAGGTCAAAGACCAAGATTTTCTGTTCGATATTTTGCTTGTCGAGCCCGTAGGAAAGGGCGGCCGCCGTCGGTTCGTTGACGATCCGCAGGACTTCTAAACCCGCGATCGTACCGGCGTCTTTAGTAGCTTGGCGCTGGGCGTCTGTAAAGTATGCCGGCACAGTAATCACGGCTTGGGTAACAGTTTGTCCCAAATAAGCTTCAGCATCTTGCTTGAGCTTTTGGAGTACCATTGCCGAGATTTCTTGGGGAGTGTGAACTTTGTTCCGAATTTGGACATTAACAGTGTCGTCTTTGCCTTTGATGCAGGTATAGGGAGTGCGCGATCGTTCTTCTTCCGTGTCGTCCCACCTGCGCCCGATAAATCGTTTGATGCTGTAAACAGTATTTACAGCATTAGTTACAGCTTGCCGCTTGGCTAGTTGACCGACTAAGCGATCGCCCGCCTTGCCAAATCCTACGATGCTCGGAGTTGTGCGGCCGCCCTCAGAATTGGCGATCACGACTGGTTTACCGCCCTCCAATACAGCTACGCAACTGTTGGTCGTGCCGAGGTCAATTCCAATAATTTTTCCCATAGCGCCTCATAAAACTTTGTGGGATGTTTGGAAACTTCCAACTACAAGTTGGGGTATAAAAAACGACTAAGCTTGTTTTAACAAGCATCACCTGACTCGATTTGTAGGAAACAAACTTGATATTTTAATGCAAGATCGCAGACTCGTTAAAAAATTGTTCAGAATTTGTTGAGAAAGCGCTGACCTGCTTTTAGTCCTGAATTAAGAAGTTGGTGAGTCTGCCACCTTCGTACCCCCGAATTCTCTTCGGGGGTCAGTGACTTCGAGGAATGCAGTAGCTTCTGTCCCGATTAACTTTCCGAACTATCGGGATTTTCATCTGAGGCTACCACAGATATCCCAGGCGCCGCAACTTTCACTTTGGCGTGGCGCAAGACACGATCGCCCAGAATGTAGCCGCGTTCTAGTTCTTGGATGATTGTTCCTTCCTCGTGTTCGTCTGTGGGCTCGCTGAGGAGAGCTTCATGGAGGTTGGGGTCAAACTGTTCGCCTTCAGGGCGCATCGGAGAAACCCCAATTTGCTTGAGACCATCTACCATTTGCTTGTAAACGCTTTGGTAGCTTTTGTGAATGTTCATTTCGCCGTCGTTTTGCGGCTTAATGTGCGATCGAGCGCGCTCGAAATTGTCGATTACCGGCAACAGCGGCTTGATCGTGAGACACCTTGCCTGTAAATCTAACTCTTCTTTTTCCTTTTGGGTGCGCCTGCGGAAGTTTTCAAAATCTGCTGCTAGGCGGAGATTTTGATTTTTTAGGTCTTCTAGTTGAGCCGATGTGGCTTGCAACTGAGTTTTTAAAGCCTCTTTTTCATCTCTTACGGAGGCGAGTTCCCTCTTCCATGATTCAGCCGCGTCTGCTGTCGGGCTGTTGGTGGAATTGCCGGTGACAGGATCCCCGGATGCGTTTGCTCCCTTGCGATCGCCCTCGGTGCTTTGATAAGCTTGAGCAAGTTCGAGTTCCCAATCGGCTGCTTCGTTAGAGTTTGCTGGTGCCGGCGGAGTTTCGCTTGCCATTGGTGAACCCTCTGGGGTTTCCCCAGTTGAGTTAGGATCTAGATCTTGCTGTTTTTCCTCGTCAATCATATAAGCTGCGCGACAGAACCCTATCAATTCTAGCAGATACACTTAACACGGTAAATGTAGAGAACTATAATTTAGTGTGGATAGCACTATCTGATTCATAGGAAAGCTCCGGCCTATGTGCAGGAATCTCTCAAAGCTTTCAATATTTTATGGAAATGAAATCTCGATCTCTAGTTCTAGTAAGACCGCCGTTGGCGCTAACACAACGTTTATTGTATCGCAATTTGGGAATAACACACTCGCATTGATAGCAAGTTGAGAATGATATTAAGCAGTTATATTTCCTAAGAATAATTGAGTCGTTGATAGCAGACATTTCAATATTTGCGAAAAACAAGAGTTAATTAAGGTTGATATGTATGGCTTTTTTATTGGCAAGTAGAGCCTTATATTTTTCCCTTGACTGCGTTTGCAAAACAGAGAAGTATCCTCGATTATTTGGGAGTAAAATGAATATTGGCAGAGAAAAAACTAGATCTGCTCAAAATCTGGGAGATCGCCCGCAACCCGATCACAGATAATTAACTAACAGCCGGGAATTCTAAGGGTATATTTAAAGGGGATGAATCTGAGCATTGCGCGAAGTACCCCGAATGAATTACCGCAGGGATGTCCAGAAGCGTTGGGTAGAGGAACGGAAACCAACAATTAGACCTGCCTACTACGAGTCAATCTTCGGGAGCATCTTGATTCTCAATATACTTCCTAAGTGTTGAAACAGTTATACTGTGGGAAGGTCGAAAAAAGGAAGTTTTCAATGCAGCTCACGTACAAATACCGCCTCAAACCTACAAAAGCCCAATTAGGAACAATCACGACTCACCTAGAACTCTGCCGCCGACAGTATAACTACCGACTCGGCGAAAGATTTAGGTGGTGGGAATCGACGAGATCACCCGTCAACGCCTGCCCCTTAACTGCATCCATAGTTTCTGTCGAGGAGATTTATCAAAATATTCCTTTGACTAGAGTGCAAACTAGAGATGGTAGAAAGAAGGATGAATCAGGCAATTCTTTGACCAGGAAAGGTGATGTTTTTTCAAACATTGAGAGTGGTTAGGTGCAGTGGCAAACCATTCAGTTAGCGGATCTGAAAAACACTAAAAAACTGTTTTCTGATTACAAAGCCTTGAATTCCCAGGTTTTACAGGATGTGGTTAACCGAGTGGAAACTTCCTTTTCAAACTTCACCACGCCTGACAAAAATGGCAATCGCAGAGGCAAACCTAAATTCAAGGGATTCCATTACTACAAATCTTTTACTTATCCTCAATTAGATAATTTAGATATTATCAAGGATGAGCAAAATAGAATTTGTGTTGACCTAGCGAAGATAGGTCAAGTGCCGATGGTTTTCCATCGTCCAATACCAGCAGGATTTAAAGTTAAGACGGGGACAGTTATCAGAGAAGCAGACGGGTGGTATATTGCCCTGACGCTAGAAGATAAGACAGTTCCCGTAGCGGTTGCAGAAATTCAACCGACTGATAAAAACACTCTTGGTATCGACTTGGGGATAACCAATTACGTCTATTTTTCTAATGGTGAAAGAGTTGAGAATCCTAGATTCTTGAGGAAGTCGGCTCAGAAATTAGCAAGGCTTCAAGCAAAACTAGCGTCGAGAGTTAAAGGTTCTAAACCCTGGAGAATTATCAAGGACAGGATTTCTAGGCTGCATCAATTTGTAGCTAGGGCGAGACTTGACTTTCAATTCAAAGTTGCACATGAGCTGTTTGGCAAATGCGATGTTTTGGTCGTTGAAGACTTGAGTCTCAAGAATCTAACTAGACGTGCCAAATCTAAGACTGATATCGAGGATGGCAATTTAGTTTACTTGCCGAACGGTCAGTCAGCTAAAAGTGGCTTGAATAAATCAATGCTTGATGCTGCTCACGGTCAATTTGCTAGTGTTCTCAAGTATGTCGCTTGGAAATTGGGTAAAAATGTTTTGTTCGTCGATCCAAAGGGAACTTCTCAATATTGTTGGAACTGCCTCAACAAAGTACCGAAAGAATTGTCTCAGCGGTGGCATTCTTGTCAATGCGGTGAGTCTTTGGATCGAGACGAAAATTCAGCCAAGCTAATCAAAAAAATTGGTATAAGTTACGAAAGTGGCGGGGGAACTCCGTCACTCAAAAAAGCCTTTGCAGAAAAGGAAAAAGAAGCCTGCGGTTTAACTGTACTCTGTTGACCGTCAGGTTCGTTCACTCAAAATATATCTCAAAAGAGCGATCGATGGCTTTCGTCAAAGCTATCATCATCAAAGATCGGACAGCCGATCTTGAAGCTAGTACAGATACCGCGCCACCACGGGTACTGTAATTTGACCAAACAATTTGCGAATATAGCACGATCGTGGAAAGGCTACAGACCTCGGGATCAATGCCCAAGTGATGTGCCATGAGGCTATAACGAGAGTATATCGCAGGTCGATCGGGCCAGTAAGCAACTTAGCACTCAACAAACAAAATTTGATTGCGAGCATCGACCAATCCCTCCAACGTCTCATCAATTTGTGGACGAAAATGAGAGGAGACTACGAGCTTACACTTGACATATTACGGATAGAGCAAAAATTATGATAGCTCATCCACAAGCAAAAGATACGGGGGTTTTAACCCCGCGTTGGTTTTCCTCTCAGCACTCTCTGTGACTGAGTTTCCCACAATCATGAGTGTTTTTTATGACTAACACATCCCAGGGGTCTTCTCGCACATCGATAGTTGCTATCAGCGTTTTGCCTCCGGCTCTCAACAAGATGATTCAGTCGGGTTACGTCAACGGCGACCAAGTGAAACAAGCTCAACTTGAAAGCCGGAAGTCGGGTAAGCGGTTGACGGAGGTATTAGAAGCACTTACCGGGCAGCCGTTGCCTCCTGAATTGCTGCGGCTTTACAAGAAGCAGCAGATGTTTGAACGGAAGATTGTCTACGGGGTTGAAGCGTATGACCCGGAGATGAGCGAAATGTCGAACGAGCAACTCGGAATTATGCTCGATGGGTTGAAAATTTCGATCGACATTTGTCACCAAGGTCGCTTTTTACCAGTAGCGAAGACTGAAACCGAGCCTCAGGCTGTTTTAGTGGCAATGGTAGATCCCGACAACCTCAACGCCATAGAAGATTTGCGGCGGATTTTACAGCCTCACGGATTGGCTTTGCAGCGACGGGTGATTACGCCAGACGACTACCAGGACATCACTTCGTCCTATCAAGACGACCAAGTTAAGGTAGCCGCCAAAATAGCAGAAGCCGAAAAGCAGAGAAAACTGGAGTTAGGCGAGGGAGATTTTGGCGAACTCTCATTAGAAGAGGAGAGTTCTGACCAAGAAGACTTAGCCAACACCATAGACGATGCTGAGGCGGCTCCGGTAATTAAGGCTGTCAACATCATTTTGGCTAAAGCTTTGTCGGAAAAGGTGTCTGACATCCACGTAGAACCTCAAGAAGAGTTTATGCGGATACGGATGCGGAAAGATGGGGTGCTGCAAGAGTATTTCCGGTTTCCGAAACAGGTTGTGCAATCGATTACGGCTCGTTTCAAGATTATTGCCAACTTGGACATTGCCGAACGCCGACAAGCTCAAGATGGTCGTATCCGCCGGGTGTTTGAGGGACGCACGGTAGATTTCCGGGTGAATAGCTTGCCTTCCCGGTACGGCGAAAAAATCGTGCTGCGGATTTTGGACAGTTCCAGCACTCAGTTGGGTTTGGGTTTGTTGATCTCGGATCAAGAAACTCTGGCTTTGGTGCGAGAGACTGCTAGCCGCCCGTTCGGACTGATTTTGGTGACGGGGCCGACGGGTTCGGGTAAGTCAACTTCTCTGTACTCGATTCTGGCGGAACGCAACGATCCGGGGGTTAATATCAGTACGGCGGAAGACCCGATCGAATATGCTTTGCCGGGAATTACCCAATGTCAAGTAATTCGGGAAAAAGACTTGACTTTTTCCAACCTGCTGCGGGCGTTTTTGCGGCAAGATCCTGACGTGATTCTGGTGGGGGAAACGCGGGACAGAGAAACGGCGAAAACTGCTCTGGAAGCTGCTTTGACGGGACACTTAGTGCTGACCACACTGCACACTAACGACGCGGCAGGGGCGATCGCGCGCTTGGACGAAATGGGCGTAGAACCGTTCATGGTTTCAGCCGCTCTGTTGGGCGTGTTGGCCCAGCGTCTGATGCGGCGCGTTTGCGACAAATGCTGCATTCCTTACCAGCCTACTGCGGCCGAACTCGGTCGCTACGGTCTGTCGGCTTCTCAAGAAATCGATCTGACTGTTAACAAAGCCAACACCATACCGGTAGAGGAAAGAAAAGGACTCGCAGAACGCGATCAACTTTGTCGGAAGTGCAGCGGCCTAGGCTACAAAGGACGGGTAGGCGTTTACGAGTTCCTGAAAAATACTGAGCGGCTGCAAACTCTGATCACTCAAGGGGCTCCCACAGAGCAACTTAAGGAAGCAGCGGTAGAAGAAGGGATGAAAACCTTGTTGGCTTACAGCTTGCAGTTGGTGCGGGAAGGCGCGACTACCTTTGAAGAAGTCGAGCGGGTGACCTTTACTGACTCCGGGTTGGAGGCAGAACTGAAAGCCAAACGCAAGCAGGGACTTACCTGCAAAACTTGTCGGGCGGAATTGAAGCCGGAGATGCTGGATTGTCCGTACTGCTTGACGCCACGCTTTTTGGATTGATTCAGCAGTTAACTGTTGACTGTTGACTGTTGACTGTTGACTGTTGACTGTTAACTGTTAACTGTTAACTGTTAACTGAGCTAGATTGGTCAATAACTATCAACTAGATCGAGGAGAGGTATCTATGGGTCTGATGATTGAAGACGTATTGGAGTCCCTGGTAGAGCAAGGGGGTTCGGACATACACATCCAAGCAGGCGCGCCTATCTTCTTCCGCGTCCACGGAAAACTAACTCCTCAGTCCCAATACGGCGACATTTTGTCTGCTGAGGAAGTGCAGATCCTGATCTTCCAAATGCTCAACAATATGCAGCGCAAGCAGTTGGAAATGGAGTGGGAACTCGACTGCGCTTACGGGGTGAAGGGATTGGCTCGGTTCCGGGTGAATGTGTACCGTGAGCGGGGTGCTTGGGCTGCTTGTATGCGGGCTCTGGCTTCTAAGATTCCTAACGCAGATGCTTTAGGCGTGCCGCAGATTTTGCGGGATCTGACGGAAAGACCCAGGGGTATGCTGTTGGTAACGGGACAGACAGGTTCCGGGAAAACTACTACGATGGCGGCTTTGTTGGATCTGGTCAACCGGACGCGGGCTGAACACATTCTGACGGTTGAAGACCCGATCGAATATGTGTTTCCGAATGTCAAGAGTTTGTTTCACCAACGCCAAAAGGGCGAAGATACTAAGAGCTTTGCTAATGCGCTGAAAGCAGCCCTGCGCGAAGATCCGGACGTGATTCTGGTGGGGGAAATGCGGGACTTGGAAACGATCGGTCTGGCAATTTCGGCGGCAGAAACGGGTCACATGGTGATGGGAACGCTGCACACTAATTCGGCTGCTGCTACGATCGATCGGATTTTGGACGTGTTCCCGCCCATTCAACAACCCCAAGTTCGCGCCCAAGTGTCTAACTCTTTAGTCGGAATTTGCAGCCAAAATTTGGTTGTGAAAGTTGGGGGCGGCCGCTGCTGCGCTATGGAAATCATGGTGAATACTCCAGCTATGGCTAACTTGATCCGGGAGGGCAAAACTCCTATGATTTACTCCCAAATCCAAATGGGGGCAAAATTGGGCATGAGGACGATGGAAATGGCCCTCGCTGAACTTTACAAGGGCGGTAAAATCACTTGGGAATCGGCAATGGCCAAGGCTTCTAAGGCTGATGAACTCGAACGCTTGATCGGCCCGGCACCTGTTGGTACAGGCAAGGTAGGGGCTCATTAATTGAGTCAGTCAGTCCATTTTAGATTTTAGATTTTAGATTTTAGATTTAATTGCAGCGCAGTGAATCTGGGAGCTTGAATTACAATCTAAAATTTGGGGATCGACTCTCATAAGTGTTGGGGACTTGTACCTGTTTTGGGGCTAAGCAATCAGTTATTGGTCAGCAGTCCGCAGAAATGACCAATCACTAATGACTAATGACTGATTGCCAATGACTAATGACTTTTAATAATTTTCCAGAGGCAATCTATGGCTACAAATGTTATTAATCCAAAACCAAAAACAGGCTTCGATCTCAGTAGGATTCAGGAGCAATTTGAGTATAACCTTAGCAGTCTTACTGTTAAGGATATGGCGATTTTTGCTCGTCAGTTTGCGGCTATGTTTAATGCCGGGGTGGCGATCGTGAGATGCCTTTCCGTGCTGCACGAGCAGTGCTCTAATGCTAAGTTGAAACGAGCACTCAGGAGCATGAATGCTGACGTGCAAGAGGGGATAAACTTGGCAGAGGCGATGGCTAAGTTTCCTGATGTTTTTGACCAACTGTTTATCAGTATGGTGGCGGCGGGAGAGGTCGGCGGTGTGCTAGATGAAACCCTCGACCGTCTGGCGGTGATGATGGAAAAAAATCACAAGACGGAGGCTGAAATTAAATCTGCGATGTCTTATCCGAAGACTGTGTTTTTCATCGCGATTGTGATTTTTTTCGCAATGACGATTTTTTTGCTACCAACTTTCGCAAAAATCTTTAAGGATATTGGTGCAGATTTGCCCGCTTTTACGGTGATGATGTTGGGAATTAGCGCATTTTGTACGGCTTGGCCTCCGATCCAACAACTGACAGTTATTGGGGTAATTATAGCGCTAAAATTTGCCTTCGATATGTACTACAAAACTCCAGTAGGTCACCTCCAAATCGATAGAATTGCGATGAAGTTGCCAATTTTTGGAGATTTGATTGAAAAATCGGCGGTGGCGAGGTTTTGCGTCATCTTTGGCTCGCTGACGCGATCGGGTGTGCCGATTCTGAACTCTTTGGAAATTGTGCGAGATGTGGCGGGAAATCAGGCGATCTCAAATGCGATCGAATATGCGAGACAGGAAATTCAAAGCGGTGGCATGATCAGTATTGCTTTGCAAGAACAAGCTGTTTTTCCGTCCTTGGCAATTCAAATGATGGCAATTGGCGAGGAGACTGGGGAACTTGACAAAATGTTGATGAAAGTTGGCGCTTTCTACGAAACGGAAGTCGAAGAAGCAGTCAAGGGACTTACCAGTATGCTGGAACCTCTGATGATTGTTGTGGTCGGTGGTATCGTAGGTTCGATTTTGCTGTCGATGTATCTGCCGATGTTCTCAGTGTTTCAGAAGCTGTAAAAAGTCAGTTGTCAGTTGTCAGTTGACAGTTGACAGTTGTCAGTTGACAGTTGACAGTTGACAGTTGACAGTTGACAGTTGTCAGTTGACAGTTGACAGTTGACAGTTGTCAGTTGACAGTTGTCATTGGCTTTGTTTGAGTTGTTAATACTGTTCAGTCAGTGATATGGTCTTGGCTAATCTTTGAAGAACCAATGACCAATTGTTGCGAACTAATGAATAACCAATTGCAAATTACCAATTACAAATTGCCAATGACAACTGACTAATGACCAATGACCAATGCCCTGTTTGCCCTATGCCCCATGCCCCATGCCCCATGCCCAATGACTGATGACTAATGACTAATTAATTGATTTAAAATGTCTGTAAAACAATCACATTACGAGGCTTTACTAGCACAGTACAGCGAATTTTCGGCAGCGATCGCCCTGTTGAAAAAATATCGGCTGTACATGGAGATGATTCCGAGTATCCGCCGCGCTAACGAAAGCTTAATTACCATTCCATTGCCCATTGCGCGCTTGCGGGAGGGGGTTTCCTATGCTGGAAGCGGAGGCACTTCCATAGCGCCGGGACAGGCAGTTTGTTTGCCCTGCGATTTGGTGATTTTGATGTGCGATCCAGAGTGGAAAGTTAAAATTGGGGTGGAAATTTTGGTTTTTATTCACCGCCCTGGTGAAGATTTTTCTGATTTGTTGGGCCGCTGGCGGCAGTGTCAGGTTTGGTTGGATAAAACTTACGAGTGGGTGATGCCGTACCGCTACAGACATATTTTTAGCGATGAGGCGGAGGCTGTTCATCCGCTATTTGTTTTGTTTGAGGAAACTAACGATCGCATTCAGCGCGGTTTGATGGCGGCGGGGTTGCCGTTTGTTGTTGAAAGTTTTGACTCGGGGATTGAGGAATTGGAGGATGAACAGTTTCTCGGTAGCCCTGAATTGGGGAGTATGGGTGAAGAGAGTTATGAGTTGTAGGCGGTGGTGCGATCGATAATTAAGTTGACAATTGTAGGGGTAGTGCCCCCGTGCCTGCCCTCTTAGTTGTCTGTGACAGCCATCTGTACTGGGAAGTCCGGGGATTGCAGTAATTAATAGTCTGATTTTAATTTCTTCCGATCGCGCTTGGGGCTTTAAGCCAATTCTTTTTTGTAATGATAAAGGGTAATTGGTAATCAGTGTGTTATATTTTGTTGATTAAATTTTATGTAAGATAAGAATTAAGAGGTTAACCACAGAGGACGCAGAGAACGCAGAGGGGAGAGAATGAGGAAATTAGAATTTTCTTGATAGGAATATAATTTTATTAAATAGGAGCTATTGAAATGAGGTTGTTAAAATCCTGGCGTTTAGTTTTATTAGCTCTAGTTTTTGGGATGGCTGTAGTTCTATCAAATTGTGGCACTCCTGCAAATATTACTAATAATTCTCCAACTGCGACAACTCCTGCGGCTGTTCCACCAGGGGCTTTAGTCTACGGTGCGGGCGGGCCGCCGGTGAATCTGGAACCGGGAAATGTTACTGATGGTAATTCGGTGATTGCGATCGACCAAATCTACAATCGTTTAACTGATTTTAAACCCGGAACTGTAGAATTGGAACCGAGTCTGGCAACTGAATGGTCGAGTTCGACAGATGGCAAAACTTGGACTTTTAAGTTGCGATCCGGGGTGAAGTTTCACGACGGGACGGATTTTGACGCGGATGCTGTTAAGTTTAATGTCGATCGCTGGTGGGATGCCAAAAATCCTAACGGGTATCGAGATTCTGGCAAAACTTATCAGATTTGGAAAAACTTTTTTGCTGGATTTAAGGGCGATAAAGATTCTTTGGTCAAGGATGTGACCGTTGTTGATAAGTCTACGATTAGGTTCGTGTTAAATCGACCTTTTGCGGCCTTTCCTTCGGCGATTGGGTCTGGTTATTTTGGGATTGCGAGTCCGGCGGCGGTGAAGAAAGCGGGTGCTAAATACGGCACTCCGGGGTCGCTGGCGGTGGGTACGGGGCCTTTTGTGTTTAAGGAATGGATCTCGGGCGATCGCATTATCTTAGAAAAAAATCCGAATTATTGGAAAGCTGGAACGCCGAAAGTCAATCAATTGGTAATTCGTTTTGTGGACGATCCGGCGGCAAGACTCGCTCAATTGAGGGCTGGTCAACTTGATTTTACTGTGGATTTAACGCCGGATCAATTGAAAGAGGTGCAAGCGGATGCTAATTTGGAAACTGTTTTGCGCCCTTCTTTTAATGTGGGTTATTTGGCGTTAAATCCAGGTTACGCGCCTTTGGCGAAATCAGAGGTAAGACGGGCGATCGCCCAAACAATCAACAAGCAAGCCATCGTCAAGGCTTTCTGGGGAGAACTAGGCAAATATGATTCACAATTTATCCCGCCCTCGCTGAATTGGGCGGCGTCGGACAAAGTTAAAGATTACGAGTTTAACCCCCAGCAAGCTAAAGCAATGCTGGCGAAGGCTGGTTATCCAAACGGTTTTGATTTGGATTTGTGGTATATGCCAGTCAGCCGTCCCTATTTTCCCACGCCGAAGCCGATCGCTGAGGCTTTTGCTGCGGATTTAAGCGCGATCGGGATTCGGGTAAAGTTGCTGACAAAGGATTGGTCTGCTTATTTGGCCGATCGGCTAAAACCTCCAGGCTTTCAAGCTTTTATGATGGGTTGGACTGGAGATTATGGCGATCCTGACAATTTTTATTATCCTCACTTCGGCCCTGGTTCGACGGCGGATTTGGGAAATTGGAAAAATCCGAAGGTTTTGGAACTTTTAGATAAGGGGAGGGCGACTGGGGATAAAGCAGCCCGGGCGAAAATTTATGCGGAAGTTAGCGAGATTTTGCATGGGGAGGCGGTGCGTTTGCCGATCGTCCATTCGCAACCGCTTTTAGGGAAGCGCAAGAATATTAAAGGTTGGATTCCGAGTCCTTTAGGTTCGGAGTCTTTTGAGGAAGTTAGTAAGTCTTAAAAAAGTGATTTTCGTGCTGAATGTACTGCCGATCGCTCTACTATAGAAATTGCCGATCGAGAGTGATACACTGATGGAAGTACAACCAAGGGAAATTCGACGTTACACTACAGCAGAGGGTCGAGCACCATTCACCAGACCTCCTGCGAAAGTATTTTATCGATCCTTTAACAGTAGCCATTTCAGCCATTATTAACTAATAATAAAAGATTGGCCAGACATACTGGTAATTATCGGTTCTGTCGATTAGGTGAGGACTTTCGCAGGAGGTCTACCGAGTGGCTTGATGCTCTCCGCGATCGGAATGTTAGAGTTAGAATCAAGGCTAGGCTTGACCGAGTTGAGCAAGGTAATCTCGGAGATTTTAAGTCAGTGGGACAAGGAGTTTTTGAACTCAAAATTAATTATGGCCCAGGCTACCGCGTCTACTTTGGACAATTTGATTTGACAATTGTGGTAATCCTCATAGCTGGGGACAAAAGTACCCAACAACAAGACATTCAAAAAGCTATAGAATACTGGATAGACTATGAAAAACGTGAAAATGCCTGCGAGTGATAGCTACCGCGATTACCTAATTGAATCTCTCAAAGAGCCGGAAGAAGCTGCTGGTTATATTGAGGCTATCTTGGAAGAAAAAGAACCTGAACGGGAACTGTTTAGAAATGCAATTAGAAAGGTGATTGAGGCTCGAATTAGGATGAATGCTCTTTCTGCTTCGGCCAAACAGCATCATGAAAAGCTTGACAAAATGTTGACAGCAAGTGGAGGTTCGGAAATTTACTGTTTTGTAGAATTGCTCGAAGCGTTAGGATTTAAACTAGCAATTACTGTCGAAAATAGTGAGTTGCCCGCTGACTCGGAATCAACGAAGATTGGGGAATCAGAACGAACCCCGGAACCAGCTAATTTATAGCCGATCGCAGCTTTTTATGGCGATCGTACATTCGCAACCGCTTTTAGGGAAACGCAAGAATATTCAAGGTTAGATTCCGAATTTGCTTCGATCGATAAAGAAGGTTCGTAGTGCGGACTTCAGTCCGCAGCCAAAAAGCGGACTGAAGTCCGCACTACGAACTTATAATGAGATCGCATTTAAAATAAACTGATGTTCCAATATATTGTTAAACGTTTGCTGGGAATATTACCCGTTCTTTTGGGAATTACAGTGCTGGTATTTGCGTTTTTGCATTTGATACCGGGAGATCCGGCGACTGTGCTTTTGGGAGAACGCGGAACTCCCGAACAGGTAGAAATATTAAAGGCGAGATTGGGCTTGAATCAGCCTTTACCTTTGCAGTATTTGGCTTTTTTAAGTAGTTTGATTCGATTCGATTTGGGAAATAGTATTATTAGCGGTATTCCGATTGTTGATGAAATTAGAAGTCGCTGGCCTGCTACTTTGGAACTGTCGGTGGCGGCGATGTTGGTGGCACTTATAATCGGAATTCCGGCGGGGATTTTGGCTGCTGTTCGGAAAAATAGCTGGCTGGATAATCTGACGATGAGCGGTTCTTTGATTGGCGTATCTTTACCAGTCTATTGGTTGGGATTGATGTTGATTTATTTGTTTGCTGTTTATCTGAAATGGCTGCCTCCTAGCGGGCGAATTAGTGTTGATTTGGGGTTTGGTTTTCAGCCAATTACGGGTATTTATGTTTTGGATGCTTTGCTGAGGTGGGATTTGGTGGCTTTGGGAGATGCGATCGCCCATCTCGTACTCCCAGCCTTAACTTTAGGAACAATCCCCTTGGCGATTATCGCTCGAATTACTCGTGCTGCAATGCTGGAAGTGCTGGCGCAAGATTACATCCGCACGGCGCGGGCTAAGGGATTGCCGGAATTTTGGGTGGTTTTGAGACACGCTTTGAAAAATGCGTTTTTGCCGATCGTCACAACTATAGGTTTGCAGTTCGGCACGCTTTTGGGCGGGGCAATTTTGACTGAAACAATTTTCTCGTGGCCCGGAATTGGTTCCTGGATTTATAGCGGTATCCTGACGCGGGATTACCCAATTGTGCAAGGAGGAGTAATTTTTGTTGCTGTGACTTTTGTACTGATCAATCTGGCGGTTGATATTTCCTATGCTTTTTTTGACCCGAGAATTCAGTACCGTTAATTAGAAGGGAAGTTCTACAGAAAATGCTTGTTTAACATCCGGCTGTAGCAGGTAGTAAATGCTAGCGATCGCAAAACCCAGAGATAGAAAATTGACTGCTGCACCTGCACTACCCAACATTTTGGCAATTTGCGCGACGACGGCGATGACATGGATAATTAATGTTCCAGTCCAAGCCCATTTTTTTAGTTGAAGCAAACCCCATGCTAAGACTAGGGAAATAATTCCGATAATTATCGCGATCGCCGAAAAAATTGCAATGAAGCCGCCGATGACAGTGCCAACTTTTGCACCGAATCCAACTGCGCCGAGACCGCCTAAAACGCCTGCAAAAAGTAAGATGAACAAGCCGTCAAGCAGACTGAAGATGCCACTAATTAACTGTAAGATTGCCAGAACTGTAACGCTTTGAGGACGATTCATGTTGAAGCTTTTCCATTTTCAACGGATTTGCAAAATATTTTAACCTGTTGCGCGCACAGGGCACATAGATATTCAGGACTTGGACAGGGTACGATCGACAAATGGATTTATGATAGTCAGCGTCTTCATACTGTGTAGTTACCGGGCGCGCACTGTGCGATCGCCCTACAAGACAACCCACGACTTACTGGAAGCCGATCGCCCACGCGGCAGAGCCCGCCCCCGCAGAAAGTCAGTTGAGCGCGATCGAAGTTTGAGCTCGCCTCTTGAGACTGAAAAAACTTAACATTATTTAATAAGTTGCAAAGATTAGCTATAATTGTTTACAGGTGCTGGTTGGGGAACTTTTTTTAAATCACCCGATCGGATGAGTCTGAAAGACGATGCCGCGCATCAGAAAAAATTTTACCCTTAAGGTAATCCTGAGATTTAATTAGGTGAGTCGGTATGATCGTTAGCCCCAAAAAGGAAACTGCTCAGGTCAAGGTGGAAGATACTCAGATTGCAGACACCAAGGCCCCAGAGACTAAAATTGCAGATAAAAAAACCGCCCAAAAGCAATCCCCGAAAAAAGCCGCGCGGAAGATGCCGCGGTGGGCGATCGGTTTGGTTGCAGCCGGGTTGCTAGCTGTACCGACTACCATATATATATCAAAAAGTCGATCGCAGCCGAAAGTAGATGCGATCGCAGCGATGACAGTGCCGGTGGAAGCACAAAACCTGACGGTGCGGATCACGTCGAGCGGGACGGTACAACCCGTACAGCGCGTGAATCTCAGCCCCAAAGGCTCCGGCCGGATCGCAGAGTTATTTGTCGAACAGGGCGATCGCGTCGAAGCAGGACAAATCGTCGCCCGCATGGAAAGCCGCGATGTGGAAGCTCAACTCGCTCAAGCCAAGGCCCGCGAAGCCAGCATTCGAGCCAAACTTGCCAAAATTGAAGCCGGAAATCGATCGGAAGACATCGCCAGCGCCCGAGCGCGCTTAGAGCAAGCCCAGGCTACTCTGGCGCAACTCCAAGCCGGCAGCCGCGTCGAAGAAGTTGCAGGAGCCAGAGCCCGCTTAGAGCAAACTCAAGCCCGCTTGCAGCAACTCAAAGCCGGCAGTCGCGTGGAAGAAGTCAGCCAAGGGCGAGCTCGTTTAGCCCAAGCTCAAGCTCGTTTAGCAGACGCTCAAACTGGCAGTGTCAAACAAGAAATTGCCCAAGCACAAACGCAAATTGAATCGAGTAAAGCTCAAGCCGAATTAACAGCTCAGCGGGTGGAACGCAACCGCCCGTTAGTCCAAGAAGGTGCTCTTGCTCAAGATAAACTCGATGAACTGATCAAGGAAAATCGCACTGCCAAAGCTAAGGTAACAGAAGCCCAAAAACGCCTCCAACAATTACAAGAAAGTCGGGAGTCGCAAATCCAGCAACTGCAAGCTGCTGTGGAAGTCGAGCAGCAAGCATTGAAGCAGTTGCAAAACGGCACGCGATCGGAAGAAATTACCAAAGCCGAGGCAGAAGTTGCTGAAACTAGAAGTAAATTAGCACAAACAGAAAACGGCAACCGTCCAGAAGAAATCGCCAAAGCCGAAGCAGCAGTTGCTGAAGCAAAAAGCCAATTAGCCGTACAAGAAAACGGTGCTCGCCCGGAAGAAATAGCTTCGGCTAAAGCTGATTTAGCTGAAGCTCAGGCTCAAGTTCGCTTCCAAGAAGTGCAGTTAGAAGATACAAAAGTTCGCGCTCCTTTTGCAGGAGTTATTACCCAAAGATACGCGATTCAAGGAGCTTTTGTAACTCCGGCAACTTCGGCTTCGGAAGCGACTTCGGCAACTTCAACATCGATTGTGGCTCTGGCTAGAGATGTGGAAGTTTTAGCGAAAGTTCCCGAGGCTGAT
The DNA here is from genome assembly GCF_020883145.1 of Microcoleus sp. CAWBG27. Taxonomy (NCBI): domain Bacteria; kingdom Bacillati; phylum Cyanobacteriota; class Cyanophyceae; order Oscillatoriales; family Microcoleaceae; genus Microcoleus; species Microcoleus sp. CAWBG27. The sequence goes on along the minus strand of NZ_JAHREU010000019.1, from coordinate 13,953 downwards.
ATCAGTCAAATAAAACCGGGTCAAGTGGTGGAAATTGTGGCTGATGCTTATCCCGATAAAGTGTTTAAAGGCAAGGTTAAATTGATTGCGCCGGAAGCTGTGAAAGAACGGGATGTGACTTTGTTTCAAGTCCGCGTCGCCATTGACACTGGTAAGGATTTCTTGCAGTCTGGGATGAATGTTGATTTGAAATTTGTCGGTCAAAAATTGAGCAATGCTTTGGTTGTTCCAACTGTGGCGATTGTAACTAATAAAGGGCAAACGGGTGTGCTGGTTCCCGATGAGAAACAGCAGCCGAAGTTTAAGGCTGTGACGGTTGGATCGACTATTGGTAACAAGATTCAGATTTTAGAGGGTGCTAAGGCGGGCGATCGGGTTTTTACTGAACTTCCTGCTGGTAAAAAGTTGGAGGATATTATTAAGAATCAGAAGTAGAGGAAGTTGGGAACGAGCAATGTACGGGATGTTATTCCTGGGCACAACTCTCATATTAAATAAAGGTACGTTGTTGCGCTTGAGCGCTCTTTACAGATATATGAAAGAGCGCTCAAGCGCAACTACATACCTAAGAGTTAACTTGTATTTTGTGCCAGTTTCATAAGTCCTGGGATGTAACGGATTTAAATTACTGATTCCCAATTACCAAAAATCGCAAATCCAAAATCTACAATCTAAAATAGACTCATGGATATTATTGAAAGCGTCAAAATGGCTGTCACAACTTTGACAGCCAACAAGTTACGCAGCAGCTTGACGATGTTAGGAATTATCATCGGTAATGCTTCCGTAATTTCGATGATTGGTATTGGCGAAGGAGCTCAAACCTATATTGCGGGACAGGTTAACTCTCTGGGTTCAAATTTGCTGTTTATCATTCCCGGAAGTCCTGATGCCCAAAGTCGCCCGGTGATTCCTCCTCAAACTTTGGTTTTGGATGATGCAGAGGCGATCGCCTCTCAAGTCCCTTCTGTCGAAGCAGTCGCACCAACTCTCAATGACAGTCAAATCGTTACTTTCCGCAATAAAAATGTTTCGTCTTCGATTGTCGGAACTACTCCTGAGTTTCTGCCGGTGAGAAGCTTTGATGTTGGTCAAGGTCGTTTTTTAAACAAGCTAGATTTAGAAAGACAAGAAAATGTAGTTGCTTTAGGTTCAGAAGCTGCTGAACAATTGTTTGGCAATACTCAGCCTGTCGGTCAATATGTTCGCATCAAAAACGCAACTTTTCAAGTGATTGGAGTGATGCAGGCTAAGGGTTCGAGTTTTGGTGACAATCAAGATATGAATGTTTATTTGCCGCTAACAACGATGGCTAACCGCATTGTCGGTCGCTCGTCTCCCTACGGTACTAAGGTAACATTTATTTCGGTTTCTGTGAAAGATGAGAAGTTAATGAGTGCGGCGCAATTTCAAATTGAAAATTTGCTGCGCTTGCGTCACAATATTACTAAGGAAGATGATTTTACTGTCCGAAATCAGAAGGATTTAATGAAGACTTTGGGCAGCATTACTGGTGCTTTGACTCTGATGTTGGCTTTTGTGGCGGCGATTTCGCTGTTTGTGGGCGGCATCGGGATTATGAATATCATGCTGGTTTCTGTTACCGAACGTACTAAGGAAATTGGACTGCGAAAGGCGATCGGTGCTTCTCCTCAGGATATTCTGATTCAGTTTATGATTGAGGCTGTGATTTTGTCGGCTGCTGGTGGCGCGATCGGTACTGGATTTGGTATTGGTGGCGTTTTGTTAGTGTCTGCTTTTACTCCTCTGCAAGCTAGTGTGTCTCCAGTGGCGATCGCCCTTGCGGTTGGTGTTTCTGGCGGTATCGGCTTATTCTTCGGCGTTGTACCGGCAAAACAAGCTGCTAAATTAGATCCGATTGTCGCACTCAGAAGTGCTTAATTAGTTGACAGTTGACAGTTGACAGTTGACAGTTTGTAGGGTGCGTCGCTGCGAGATATTCGATCGAACTTGCAGCGACGCACCTTACTATCAGGCTATAAGGAAGCACCAATTCCCAATTCCCTCTTTGGCCGATGCCCGATGCCCGATGCCCGATGCCCGATGCCCGATGCCCTATTCCCTATTCCCTATTCCCCTATTATGAATTTTATTGAAAGTGTTAAAATGGCCGGTCAAACACTGCTAGCAAACAAAACTCGCAGCAGCTTGACAATGATTGGGATGATTGTCGGAAATGCCTCGGTAATTGCGATGATTGGCATTGGAGAAGGCGCGCAAAAATTTGTAGCAGGACAAGTTCAATCTCTGGGTACAAATGTATTGATTGTGAGACCTGGAGTGCCTAATGCTAGCCGAAGTTCGATTAGAAATGCACCCCAAACGCTGATAGTAGAAGATGGTAAGGCGATCGCAACTCAAGTCCCGTCGGTGCAAGGTGTCTCCGCAGAACTCAACAGTTCGGAGATTGTGCGCTACAGCAATAAAAATGTCTCGTCTCTGATTTTTGGCACAATTCCAGAATTTCTGACAGTTAGAAATTTTGAAATGGCTAAAGGGCGATTTTTGACCGAACTCGATGTCAAACAAAACAATCAAGTTGTGATTCTCGGTTCAGAATTGGCCCAGAAACTGTTTGCTAATACCAATCCCCTCGGCGAACAAGTGCGAATCAAAAATGTCAGCATGAAAGTAATTGGAGTATTTGCATCAAAAGGGACATCTTTTGGTACGAATTATGATAACTCGGCGGTTGTGCCGATCGCCACAATGGCCAACCGCATTGTCGGGCGCAAGTCTCCCTACGGTTTAGCTGTCACTTCGCTGTTTATTTCGATTCAAGATGAGTCGAAAATGGATGCCGCTCAATTTCAGGTGGAAAACTTGCTGAGATTGCGGCACAAGATTACCACAGAAGATGACTTTACTGTCAGAAATCAGAAAGATTTAATGGCGACAATGGGATCGATTTCCGGGGCCCTGACTCTGATGTTAACTGCTGTTGCTAGCATTTCGCTGTTAGTCGGCGGCATTGGGATTATGAACATCATGCTGGTTTCTGTCAGCGAACGCACTCAGGAAATTGGGCTCAGAAAGGCGATCGGGGCTTCCCAACACGATATCTTGTTTCAATTCATTATCGAAGCTGTAATTTTATCTGCCGCCGGAGGGATCGTTGGGACTTGCGTAGGAGTCGGAGGCATCTTGCTTGTAGGTAATTTTACTCCTCTAAAAGCTGGAATTTCGCCCGTGGCGATCGCCCTTGCCGTCAGCGTCTCCGGTGGCGTCGGTCTCTTCTTCGGCGTGATCCCGGCGCGTCAGGCGGCCAAACTCGATCCGATCGCAGCTTTGAGAAGTGCTTAATAAATATTTACTTACGTAACTATACAATTTGTTGCTTTTATGATTTCACAAACATCTTTATCTAAACTTTAAAAACTATACTCATTTTGTAAAGAATTAACAAAAAGATAGTTTTAATGCAGTTTTAATGCTTGTGTTATTACCTAGTTCAATTGTGCAAAACTTCATAAAGAACCAGTTATATTTTAAAGATTTAATAAAGTTCCGTTAGGGTGTTTACAGTCGAGCCATAAAGTTGATTAAGCTTAAACCAACAACAAACAGACCCAAGCATCTACCGACAATACAAATTCAGCAAGTTTAATCTTAATATCCAATAAATAATCATGGCATCCCTAACCCCAAGTGTTAAATTTGACTACCTCGAAGGAACCACCCAAAGCGACACACTTAAAGGCTTGGATGGCAACGACATACTTTACGCCAACAGCGGAGACGACCTTCTCGCAGGCGATGCAGGGAAAGACAAAATCTGCGGCGATCAAGGGAACGACACCATTTTCGGCGGCGCAGACAATGACATGATTTGGGGAGGCAAAGGCAACGACCTAATTTCGGGCGAATCCGGCAACGACACCATTTACGGCGGCGCAGGCAGCGATAGCATGACCGGCGGCGAAGGCGACGATATATTTGCCATCAGTAAAGGCAGCGGCGGTTCAACTGTAGCCACAGCCGACTTTATCGCCGATTTCGGCAACGGAAATGACAAAATTCGATTGCTAGACGGCCTGACTTTTAACGATTTAAATATCCAGCAAGGGACGGGCAGCAACAGCAACAGCGCCGTAATTCAAGACAAACTCACGGGCGAGTATTTAGCAGTATTGCAAGGAGTCAACAGCAGCAGCATCAGCAGCAGCAACTTCACAACCTTTATATCGGGAAACGCCGTCACAGACTGGAACGGCGCCTTACTCGACGCCGTGCGGACAGCCAGCACCGCGCCTCCTTTGGCCTCGCGCAACATGGCAATGGTTCAGGCAGCCGTTTACGACTCTGTTAACTCCATCACCAAAAAATATACCCCTTACAAAGTCAGCATCGATGCACCAGCGGGCGCGTCACCAGAAGCCGCCACCGCAGCCTCCGCCCACCGCGTTTTACTCAGTCTCTATCCAGCCCAAGCAGTCAAATTCAATGAAACATACGCATCGTCTCTAGCCAAAATCCCCGACGGTAAAGCTAAAAACGACGGTATCGCCCTGGGACAACAGGTTGCCGATCGAATTATCGCTTTGCGGAGTACAGATGGCGCCAGCAAAGTCGTGCCGTACACCCGCTCAGCCGAACCCGGCATTTGGGAACCGACTCCGCCCGCCTTAGCCGCCGCCCTGGCGCCACAGTGGCCCGAAGTTACTCCGTTTGCGATGACTAGCGGTTCTCAATTTCGCCCGTCGGGCCCGCCCGCCCTGGATAGCGCCAAGTATGCAGCGGAATTTAACGAAGTCAAAGAAATCGGCAAAAGTGATAGCCTCACGCGCACGCCAGATCAAACTGCGATCGCCAAATTCTGGGCCAATGGCGCCGGTACTTTTACACCTCCGGGCCACTGGAACCAAATCGCCCAAGAAGCAGCAGCCCTAGCGGGTAACTCTCTGGAGGATAACGCCCGGTTGTTCGCGCTGCTGAATATGGCCGTAGCCGATGCAGCGATTACCTCCTGGGATGCCAAGTACCAGTACAACTTGTGGCGGCCCGTGACAGCTATCCGCCAAGCTGAGACAGACAACAACCCCAACACGACGGCAGACCCCCTGTGGGCTCCACTGATAACGACTCCGCCTTTCCCCGAGTACACGTCGGGCCACAGTACCTTTAGCGGTGCGGCAGAGCCTGTTATGAATGCTGTATTCGGTTCGGATTTTGGCTTTGCGGATAAGGGAGATAAAACTGTCAATAGTTTGCGAACTTATGAAAACTTTGCCCAAGCTGCTGATGAATCGGGGATGAGTCGCATTTACGGAGGCATCCATTTCATGACTGCTAACGTAGATGGTTTGAGTTCTGGTAGAAAGGTGGGCAACTATGTTGTCGAGAATTTCTTGAAAGCGTAAGAAATTAGCAGTCCTCTCTGAAGGTTTGTAGTAAGGACTTCAGTCCTCTCTGAAGGTTTGTAGTAAGGACTTCAGTCCTCTCTGAAGGTTTGTAGTGAGGACTTCAGTCCTCTCTGAAGGTTTGTAGTAAGGACTTCAGTCCTCTCTTAAGTTTGTAGTCAATAAGGACTAAAGTCCTTACTACAAACCAGTTTATTCGAGCAATTCTACGGTGCCGAGATAGCCATCAACTCGGACTTTTTGACCGTCTCGCAGCCGAGTTGTCGCTTCCGCAATATTCATGACTGCGGGAATTTTGTACTCGCGGGCGATAATTGCTCCGTGAGATAGTTGGCCGCCAACTTCGGCGATAATTGCTGTTGCGCCTAATAGCAGCGGTGCCCAACCTGCATCAGTGTATGGCACAACGGCGATCGCACTTTCGCCTAAATCTGTGTTCGCGGTGCGGCAAATTTTGACAAAGCCTTCGACGCAGCCGATACTTGCCGGAATTCCCTGCATGATATTAGTTGCGGATTCTGCAAGTTCGATCGACCTTTTCTGAGAATTCGGCAGCAGATTGCCGTAGACTACAGGGGGAATCGGGCGATCGCGATCGGCTTTCAACTGTGCGCGTCTTTCCCTAATTGTATCCTGAAACGAAACACTCGCACCTTTACGAATCCACCCCTGAACTTCCGCAAATTCCAAATAAAAGATATCCCCTGCTTCCTCAAATACACCCATTGCCAAGCCGCCTGCTTCAATTGCCAAAAAAGTCCAGCGCAAATGAGCCAACAACCGCGCGTAAATTTCGCTAATTTCATTTTTGACGATCGCTCTTTCCCGACACTTATCTAAACGCCACTTCTGCCAAAAAGTCAAGCTTAATTCACGCTTGAATGCTGAATTAGTTACAGCAGATTTAAGAGCCATATTCACTAACAGTTTTTGGTAAACTTCCGGTTGTTCGCGCCAAGTAGCAACAGCAATATCCGTCCCCACCTCGCTCAAATATCCGTAACTATCCAGCCACTGTGCAAACTCTGCTTGCAAAGCCGAACTTTCAGAAAATACCTCTGTTAATCGTGCAGTTGAAACAGTCTCCTCAGATTCCGAAATTCCAGATTCTCGCAACTTTTGAGCCAACTGCTGCAAAGCTCGCACCGAAGCAATTTCAGGAGCATTTTCATTGTCCAACCATTCATCGGGAACCCGAAAAATTGCTTTGCGAATTGCCAGCCCGATCGGCCCTAGAATATTGTAGTAAGTAATCGGCTTCAGCCACTCCTGAATTTGCTCAGATTTATCCAACAACTTCCTTAAATCTTGGTAATTGGGCATGGGGAATTGGGCATTGGGCATGGGGCATTGGGCATGGGGAATTGGGAATTGGGCATTGGGCATTGGGAATTGGGCATTGGGAATTAATATTCCTTCTTCATTCTTCCCTCTTCCTTCTTCCCTCTTCCTTCTTCCTTCTTCCTTCTCTGACTTCTCCAGACTTTCGATTGCTGGTAAAAAAATAGAAGTGCGATCGCCCTTAAATTCTGCATTCAGCGCCCGTTCCCGCCGCACCAGACGCCACAAACCGGGTAAAGAAGGCAAAATCTTCCCCAAAGGCGGCTTACCCATCTTCTGGCCTCTGAGCAAAAATTCCAAACCCTGCTCCGGCAATCCCATCATCCGAAAGATTTCGCCCAACAAAGTCGCATTGAAATAAGCGTGAGAACCCAGCAAAGTCGCCGTTTCGTTGAAATTTAGATGAGCAGCTTTCTCGCCCAAAACCACCCGAAAAATCTCTCCCCAAACCCCGCAAGTGAGCGGCCGATTAATCGACCAAGTTAGCGGGCGAATTGCACCAGGAATCACTTCAGCGGCAATAGTGCGAGTCCAAAACGGCTGCAAATTAGTAATCGGACGGCTTTGCAAAATCCAAACTTTTTCCCCGTCCCAACTCCACTCAATATCCTGCGGGATGCCGTGAAAAAATGCCTCAATAGCTTGGGCTACTTTCACCAACTCTGCGACAAGAGATTTATCTATAATTGAATTCGTTTCAATTTTATTTAAACTTGATTCTAAAGATTCAGTAGTGCTAAAATCTATTTCTAAATGAACCGGAGTAAATTGCCCGCCGACAACCGATTCCGCTCCTCCCGGTAAAGCTTCAACAATTACCTCGGAACCGCCATCTAAAGGATTGCGGGTGAACATAACTCCCGCAACTTTGCCATCAATATAAGGCTGAATCAAAACAGCCATTTGGGTATCGGGCAGTTGTCGCTGTCTGCGATAAGCGACTGCTTGGGAAGTCCAATAAGACTGGCGGCAGCGGTTAATTGCATCAAGCAATTCTGCTTCAGTAGAAACAGGCCCGATAGTTTCATATTGTCCGGCGGCGGAACTAAAATCCCCGTCTTCTCCCGCAGCAGAAGAGCGTACAATCATCGGATTTTGGATTTTAGATTTGATATTTTGGATGAAAGCATTAGAAATTAATAATTCCTCAGCATTTCCTCCATCCCCGATGCCAGATGCCCGATGCCCGATGCCCGATTTATTCAACAACTCCTCAGCATTTCCTCCATCCCCGATGCCCGATGCCCGATGCCCAATGCCCGATTCATTCAACAATATCCAACCCGAAGGTACGTTAAAATTAGCTCGTTTTAGCTGGGACAACCTAGTAGCCTTATCGCCGCAGATTGCAGCATCCAACGAGTCATCCAGAGAAAACAATTGTTCCGATTTAGATAAAGCCATATCATCACCCTGACTGAGATTAATTGCAGCTAATAAAACTCCCAATCCTGCTGCTGCTAAGAATTCCGGCAAAGATTGACGCCACACCCAAACCCAGATGGGCGTGCAAAGACAGCCGCAGCGGGAAGCAAAGAGTCTCGCCCGATCGCCCTTTTGCCACCACCGCCGTGCCAAACCCCACACCAGCAGCCCCCAAATGCCCGATGAGACAGCCACCGGAGGCGAAAATACCAAAAGACCCCAAACAGCGTTAGTCACGCCTCCACCTCGGGCGATCGCATATCTGGCCGCAACCAGAGGAATTAACAGGGCGATCGCGATCGCAGGTGAATCAGGAAACCAAAATCTCCCCGCCAAAACTGGTAGAATACCCCTGGCAATTTCCGCCAACACCGCAGCAATTCCCGCCAACTTCCCCCCGTGAATAAAAGCAGCCGACACCCCCACATTCCCCGTGCCCAACCGCCTCAAATCTTTACCGCCCAGCAGCCGCACCGCCCAGCGAGTAAGTGGCAAAGCGCCGAGGGCGAAACTGGCGGTTAACAGAAGTGCGATCGACAACAGCGGCATAAAGGGGATTTCTAATTTCAATCTCTAAGTATTATGGCTGCAATTCACTCAAATTTTCAGTCTTCGGATATATTGCACGATCGCCAATAGCACATAAAATACTAGAGAAGTACAGTAAATAAGGATTTGAACCAAATGGTAGAGAACAACCTAATGATTCCGATCGCAGTTCTTGGTGTTGGATTTGTCGCTGCGGTTAGTATCGGCTCCATTGCGTGGTATAATTCCAAGCGCCCCCCGGGTTGGGAATCCAAAGAACGGCCTGATTTTGTTCCAAAAGTTGATAAAGATGATTTGATTGCAGATGTTTCTGAGTCCAAAGGTAAATAATAAAAAGTTTATTGAGACGAAGAAAAACTGAGATAGGACTTGTGAATTAATGAGAAAACTTTGTCGTTGCACCCAGAACGCTGCAATTTTAAGGGCTGGGTTTTCCATTTTTTGCACAAGTCCTGTATTTATATTGTAATGAAGAACATATTAATAAAAATTCTGATATCCTCTCTGGTAGAACAACAACAAGCAAAAAAAATTATATTAGCGAATGCGGCGTTGCTGATTTACGGCATGAAAGACTCAATGTGAATAAATGAAACAAGCCAGTCAGTCAATAGACTTCTTGCAAAAGTCGGGAATAGGGAACAGGGAACGGGGAACAGCAAACAAAAATTAATACAGACAACACCGCAAAAATAATTTGGCAATTTAAGTCTAATAGACTTCTTGCAAAAGTCGGGAATAGGGAACAGGGAACGGGGAACAGCAAACAAGAATTAATACAAACAACACCGCAAAAATACTTTGGCAATTCAAGTCTAATATAGCTGAATTTTCAAGTGATTTATTTTCATACCCTAATATAAGCAAGGTCGTTTTTTTGAAGAGCAAGAAATCGCAGTTGGTGCGGTTGGGTTCGATATAAGTTGAAAAAGGCCGATCGATCGCCATTACATCGCCGTTTTTATAGGTTGTGGAGCCGGAAGTCATCAAAAAATCGGATTTTTGTCAAAAGTATTTTGGAGAAGGTCGATCGCACGTTACAATATATTAAGAGCCGGCACCGCCTTTTGCAATGAATCCAGAATCAACTCTCGCCAGACTACAAGCTACACTTCCCGACGGAAAACTGCCTTCTAGCTACGGGGTATACTTCAAAAACACCCTAGTAGCCCTGTGTCACGCCCTAGAAGACCACATCTTGCAAACCAGTACCGGGGACGATCTCGCACTCAAACCCCTGGTTTTGGTCACGTTTCAGCAGGGAAAATGGTATTTGCAAGAAGCCGATCGCTACTTCGATATTGCTGAGGCTTCCCGAAAAGTTGTCATCGGTGCAGTAGCCGACAGCGGTTTCGCTACACACAAAACTGGTCAATTAGAAAATGTATCTTTAATAAATCTCGATCCGATCGACCCGATTATCCAAGAATGGAATTTAATCATCCTCGCCCCCACATACAAAGCAATGGTGCTTTGTCGCGAACTTACGGCCCAGGAATACTTGCCAGAGGGCAAGCCAGAAGTCGATACAGAGCGAAAATTCTACGGTTTGTGGTCTTTTGACCAATCATTAGTGTCAGCGTCAGCAGAAATTTTTATAGAACAAACACGACATTACAATTCCTCCCTAGCCGACAGTTTGCTAGAAATTCACCACGAAATTCTTGCCACAGTCGGCCCACCCCTAGCCGATATTAGTGGCGTAGTCACCCGGATCGTCACTTACCTGCAAAGTTCTCAGCAGCAAATGGTGGCAATTAACCGCCAAACTCGCGATTTGTGGGAATTGGAAGGTCAAGCTTTGCGCGTCAGCCGCAATTTGAACGCCAACAAACTGCAAGCTTTTCTGCGGATGGCCCAGCGCGTAGACGAACGCGACACCTCAAATCCCACAGCTTCTTTGCAGGTGGCGGCTTTGTCGGAAACTTTGGGTCAATTGTTGGATTTGCCGGCTTTGCAACTGCGAAGGCTGCGGCTGGCGGGATTGCTGTTTCGAGTCGGCTTAGTTTCCGCCCCGAATGAGGTATTCGATCGCACTTCCGATAAATTCGACGAAGGAACTCTGTCATTCTGGCGCGATCGCAGTTTCATCGGTTCCCAACTCCTGCAAGCAATGCCGGAACTATCACCAGTCGCCGAAATTGTCAAGCACAAACTCGAAAATTGGGACGGCAGCGGCAGGCCTGAGGGTTTGCGAGGCGAAGATATACCAATTGCTTCGCGGATTGTGGGGTTAGTCGCTTGTTTTCAAGATTTGACTCAACCGCGGGGCGATCGTCCGCCTTTGAGCTTGACAGAAGCTTTGGAAAGGTGCCGGGAACTGTCGGGCACTCGGTTCGATCCGGCTTTGGTGGAAACTCTCGGGAATGTCGTCAGACTCGCAGACATGGGTTTGATGGAGTTACCCACCCGCCCCAGCCAACTGCCCAATATCTGGTTGGAGGATTTGGGCGATCGCACGATCGCGGCAACTCCGGCATTGTAATCGGCCAAACAGGGCATAGGGCATGGGGCATAGGGCATTGGTAGCTTCATCCTTCTTCCTTCATCCTTCTTCCTTCATTTAACTAATGACCAATGACTAACGACCTCGAAGCCATACGCCAAGGCAAAATTCATATATTGGCCGGCATAGATTTAGCCGGCGCAAACTTAGCGGGAGCCGATCTCGCCGGTGCCGACTTATCTCAAGCCAACTTAACAGGAGCTAATCTCGCAGGTGCTAACTTGCAGCGGGCGGTGCTGCGAGCAAACCTCCGCGGCGCAGACTTGAGCGGTGCTGACTTGCGCGGGGCAGATTTTCGGAATGCTGACTTGCGCGGTGCTTCTTTTGCTAATGCTTTGGTGCGCGATGCAAGTTTTGGGGGTGCTTTTTTGACGGCGGCCTCGATCGGCAATTTGGATTTGAGCTGTGTCGATTTTCGCGGCGCCGATTTGCGGGGCGCTAACTTGGCTCGCGCCATCTTGCAGCAGGCAGATTTGAGCAATGCCAATTTGTCCGGCGCAGACTTGTCGGGAGCTGATTTAGAAGAAGCTATCCTGAATGGAGCCGTACTGCGCGGTGCCAACCTGACGGGCGCTAATTTGCTCTGTGCGGCGATCGAACATACCGTCTGGGATGGAGCTTTGCTCGATCGCGCTTGTCTCCAAGGCACGCCCCTGAGTCCTTAAATTTCCAAAATGTTACTTTCAAGGCAGACAAAAAACAACTTCTGCTTATAAAGTGAATAAGCACAAGCTATTTTAACATTTCTTAATGAGAGGTTATAATAGCTACTGTAGATGAGCAAACGAATAAATGGTAGCAGCTTTGTTTAGCGGTACATCCTTTCAAGGTCAAAGTGGCGATCGCCTTGTCAGCAAAGTAGCAGGAGCTGCGATCGCAGCCTTATTCAAACGTTCTGAAAAGGCAGAAGCCAACATCCGAGTCGAACCTGTGGCCAAACTCTTGCAGGGAAGCATCGACGGTTTCGACTTCGTTGGCAAAGGTATGTTGATGTATAACGGCCTCCGCATAGAAGTGATGGAACTCTACTTGCAAGCACTCTCCATTGATTTTGGGGCGATTTTTGCAGGTCAAGTCAAATTGCGGCAGCCTACCCAGGCAAATATGCGAGTAGTATTAAGCCGATCGGATTTAACCACCTCATTCAATACACCTTTTGTAGTTGAAAAACTCCAAAAGCTGAAATACCAAGACCAATCTCTGTACTTTCAAAACACTGAAGTCAGCTTCGGAACAGACAAATCAATTCGGCTTCAGTCCGAGATTACGATCGGCCAGAACAGCGAACCAGTCAAAATAGATATTACAGCTCAATTGCAAGTAGAAGACCGGCGCAAAATCCAATTTGTCAGCGTTACTTACGGCGGTGACGGGCAAGCAGTAGACTTGGCTCAAGCTATAATTGCCCACGTAAATAACTTGCTAGACTTAGACAAATTTGCCTTAGAGGGCACTCAACTGCGAGTAGATCGCTGTCGAGTTCAAAACGACGAACTGGTTTTTTACGGTTGGGCTGGCATCGAACAGTTTCCCAAAGGAAAGCGCTAAGCCTCAGCGTGCTGAGCTTGGCCGACAAATCAGATTAGCTGGAAAAATTTTATAGCTTAGCAAAACTACCCGCCCCGGCGGGTTTTGCTATTTTAGCCACAGTTTTTCAGCTCTGGTGTTGCTAGCTTCATTCAGTTGACAGTTGACAGTTGACAGTTGACAGTTGATAGTTGACCGCTTGAGGGCAACCTCTACCCTCAAGTCCGAGGATGGAAGTAATGAACCGTCTGATTTTAATTTCTACGCCAAACAAGCGAGGCTTTCAACCAATTATTTCTGGTAAAGTCTCTCTGTATTCCGGCGTATTTCCAGAACTAAGCTTTAAGGGATTTAATTTGTCAGCAATTGCTGACTTAAATACTTTTGAGTGAGAATTGATAGCGCGCCATCAAGCTTCAATTTAAGTGCAATAAAGTACCTGTGCAAAGTCGCTTATTCCCTGGGATTCTAACTCTCGCCTCAAAATCAGCACTCAGGTTGAGGCGATCGCCCAAATAGTCTTGATAAAGTTAGAGTATCTTGGAGACAGAAACCGGGTTTAAGGGACAAAATTATCTGGTGAGGGGCGATCGCGAAGATCGAAGAACCCGGTAAATGAGAGTCACAACGACGCAAGTCCTATTAAAAAATAAATAACCCATAAAGAGGAAAAATGCTTGGATTTTATTTATTTGGTCTCTACCTCGCAGTCTTGTCCGTATTTGCCGGGCCCAGCCGCCGCAGCCAGGAGAAATGGTGGGTAGAAATCATCACAGATTTCCCCTACTGTACCTACTATTTTGGCCCCTTCGACACCGACAAAGAAGCCTCCAGCAATACTCCAGGCTACATCGAAGACTTGGAAAGCGAGGGAGCCAAAAGACTTAGCATCCGCATCAAACGATGCCATCCTTCGGATCTCACCATCTGCGAAAGTGAATTCTCAGAGGGTATTGCTGCTTAATAATTTTGATAGTTCAGACTGCCGAAACCGGGTTTTTTGACTTAAATACTCCCTCTATCGTGAGAAGTATCGGTTAAAAACCCCGGTTTCTGCGCGTCAATAGTTCGTCCTATCAAATCCGATAGATGACGATAACAACCCACATTCCGCAGATATTCGATCGGATTTAATTTTCAAACAAATCATAATTTTCAAAACCTGAGATGGTTGCTATGCAATCATTTGAGGTTTTTTAAGGTATAATGATTTGTCGCCGTGCA